>JBFGYW010000024.1:0-26821 GCA_041587235.1 Vibrio sp. | reverse complement strand
ATTGAAAGTGAGCTGTTTGGTCATGTGAAAGGCGCATTTACTGGGGCAGCAACCGACCGTCAAGGTGCGGCAGAGCTTGCCGATGGCGGGACGTTATTCTTGGATGAATTGTGTGAAATGGATATGGATTTGCAGACTAAATTACTGCGTTTTATCCAAACGGGCACCTTTCAAAAAGTCGGCTCCTCTAAAATGAAAAGTGTTGATGTGCGATTTGTCTGCGCCACCAACCGCGATCCCTGGAAAGAAGTGCAAGAAGGACGCTTTCGCGAAGACTTGTACTACCGCCTTTATGTGATCCCCTTGCATTTGCCGCCCTTGCGCGATCGCGGCAACGATGTGGTTGAAATCGCTTATTCTTTACTCGGCTATATGTCTCATGAAGAAGGTAAAAACTTTGTTCGTTTCGACCCTGCCGTCCTTGAGCGTTTCACCCAATATGAATGGCCTGGTAACGTAAGGCAATTGCAAAATGTGCTGCGTAATGTCGTGGTACTCAACAACGGCAAAGAAATTACTATGGATATGCTGCCGCCTCCTTTGAATCAGGTTACCCCAACAATGCCAGAAGTGCTCCAGGCTGGCAGCAAGCTTTCGGTGTCGGAGATCTGCCCATTGTGGATGACGGAAAAACAAGCGATAGAAAACGCCATTGCCGCTTGTGACGGCAACATACCACGTGCTGCGGGCTATCTTGATGTCAGCCCGTCGACCATTTATCGCAAAAAGCAACAGTGGGATGCGCAAGGCGCAAAAGGTTAAACCATGCACATATTGAATAAGCGAAAACTCGAGCAATTGCAACATGAAATTGGTCGAGAAAATATTCCGATGTTGCTCAATATCTTTTTGGGTGAACTTGAGGTCTACAATCAGCAACTCAATCGGCTCAGAGGGGATGAGCAACTGGATTACCTGCTTGAAATTACCCATGCGTTAAAGAGCAGCGCCGCCAGTTTTGGCGCTGATCAGTTGTGTGTTATTGCCCAAGAGATCGATCTGAGTGGCAAGCAACAAACCTTGGGGAGCCAAGAAAGCGAAGTGGCGAGATTAACCGATAGCTTGCTAACTACGGCAGAGAGTTATCAAGCGCTGGCTCAGTCTTTCTCATAATTGCCGCTCAATGGCTTCTTTTAAGCGCGTCCGGTCGTGACGCCAGGGCCGGTTCGGTGACGCTAACTCGGTGGTGATGATCTGATGTTCGGCTTTGAGGTCTAATTCTGTGCGCGAGGTGATGATCGTATCGACGTGACGACCGGTACAGGCTCTTTGGCACCAATGCAATTTTTGTCTTAAGGTCATCGACCCTGCAGGGCCGAACTCTTTGCCTAAATTGTCGATAAACAATAGTTTCGCATCTTGATTATCGGCAATGGCTTGACCAATCTCTTTGAGTAACAGCGGTGGCATTACGCTGGTTAAAAAGCTACCTGGGCCAAGTATGATCAGGTCGGCGTTGTCAATGGCTTCAATGGCTTCTTTCG
Organism: Vibrio sp.; assembly: GCA_041587235.1. Classification (GTDB taxonomy): domain Bacteria; phylum Pseudomonadota; class Gammaproteobacteria; order Enterobacterales; family Vibrionaceae; genus Vibrio. The sequence goes on along the minus strand of JBFGYW010000024.1, from coordinate 25,337 downwards.
TGGCAGGCACGGTTGGGGCGACTTCTAAGCGTACCAAGTCATGCTGCATTTTATCGACATGGGTTTCGCCCGTGACCCACTCACCGCGAATGTCTAACGCGCTAAGATCAGCAGGGTGCTCTGACATTGGGATAAGGTTGACTTCCACCCCGAGTGTTTGTCGAATCAAATTAATCGCATCAAGTGGTCGCACCGATAGATTACCTAACGCGGTTAGGATTAAATTGCCTAAATTGTGTCCGCTGAGTTCACCCGATCCTTTAAATCGGTATTCAAACATCATTGAGCCAATTGAGGGCTCGGTGATCAATTGGTTAATGCAGTTGCGAGTATCTCCCCACGCTATCCCACCTTGAGACTCGCGGATACGACCGGTAGAGCCACCATTGTCTGTAGTGGCGACAATTCCTGTGGCTTGATGTCCGTATTCTTTTAAAGCCGAGAGTACCCGGCCTAAACCGTGGCCGCCGCCAATCGCGACAATATTAGGGCGCTCCGCTCGGGCGCTGTCAATTTGGGTAAGCGTCGATGTGGTCACGTTAAGCACTTTCTGTGGTTTTTCATTCTATCAGCATATCTTATTTCAAAGCATTTGTACTTTGTAGTAAATAATTGTTGAACCTCAATCACTTTCTTGACTACTATGAAAGGCCGTAGCCATGAAGGATCGTGGCTGCCATAACTCCTAGCACTCTTGGCTAAGTCTTGATTTGTGCACGATCATTGCCGATTACGCTTCATTGTTGGTAGCGCAATACTGTTGCGGCAATAATGCAGAAGGTTGAGATACGCCGTTAGTGCCGTGGCCCAAGGGGTCACCAGGGTAGCAGAGGAAACCAAGCTATCTCCCGAACTTTGGAAAGGTGTTCAATGGCACAACCATTTACTGATACTCATCGGCGCAAATTTCACTATTTGCGCTTGTCGATCACGGACGTGTGTAACTTTCGTTGCACCTATTGTTTACCCAATGGCTATCGTCCGTCCGGCATTAAAAATTCGGGTTTTCTACAGCTCGATGAAATCAAACGCGTGGTGTCGACGTTTGCTCAATGTGGTACCTCTAAGGTGCGTATCACAGGGGGGGAGCCTTCGATGAGACGTGACTTTTGTGAGGTGATTGCTGCCGTCTCTGCAACACCAGGCATCGAGAAAGTGGCAACGACCACTAACGGTTATCGCATGGCTGCGCAGGTAGCCCAATGGCGAGAAGCTGGCTTAGATGCCATCAATGTCAGCCTCGATAGCTTAAACCCCAAAATGTTTCGTCAAATCACCGGTCAAAATCGCTTTCACGACGTGATGGCAGGCATTGATCGCGCTTTTGAAGTGGGTTACGAGCAAGTCAAAATTAATGCCGTGTTAATGAAAGATCTCAATGATCAGCAATTACCACAATTTTTGGCTTGGATTCGTGATCGGCCGATACAATTGCGATTTATTGAGCTCATGCAAACCGGTGAGATGAATGATTTGTTTTCTCGTCATCACCTTTCTGGTATCCATATCCGTCATTATTTGATCGCCAATGGTTGGCTGTTGAAAGTACGTGGTAAAGACGACGGCCCGGCTCAGGTGTATACCCACCCTGATTACCAAGGTGAAATTGGGCTCATTATGCCCTATGACAAAGGCTTTTGTTTGACCTGTAACCGGTTGCGCGTCTCGGCCAATGGCAAGCTACATTTGTGTTTATTTGGTGAGCAAGGTGTGGATTTAAGAGACTTATTACAATCTGATCAGCAGCAAAACGACCTTGTCGACCGCATTCAATCGGCGTTGACTAGCAAGTCAGCCAGCCATTTCTTACATCAGGGAAACACAGGACAAACGCCACATCTGGCCTCGATAGGCGGTTAGTGTTTCGCCTTGACCTCGGTTACGATTTATTAAGGAAATTCGTATGTCGCATTCTTCACAACCCTTTCGCGCCGCACAAATTGCGGTACTCACCGTGTCTGACACTCGCAATCAAGACACAGACACTTCTGGAGCTTATCTAGTCGATGCACTTACCCAAGCGGGGCATCAATTGGTCGAGAAAAAAATTGTTATTGATGATAAATATCAAATTCGCGCTTGTGTTTCACAGTGGATTGCGGATGCTCACATCAACGCCATTTTGATCACCGGCGGCACTGGCTTTACAGAGCGCGACACCACGCCAGAAGCATTAAGCCCTTTGTTCGACAAAACCGTTGAAGGGTTTGGCGAGGTATTTCGCGCCGTGTCTTTTCAAGAAATCGGCACCTCAACCATACAATCTCGAGCACTGGCGGGGTTTGCCAATAAAACGGTGATCTTTGCTATGCCAGGTTCGACCGGGGCGTGCAAAACGGCCTGGACCAAAATCATTGCTGAGCAGTTAGATGCCCGCCACCGCCCCTGTAACTTCATGCCGCATTTAGGCAGTTAAAACGATCTGCGAATTGTAAAAAAAGGAACCAATCATGGGCTTTACTCACATTAATGGCGCAGGCGAGGCCAATATGGTCGACGTCAGTGACAAACAACACACAGTGCGCGAAGCAAGAGCGCAAGCTTACGTGTCGATGTCTGAACAAACCTTAGCAATGATCTTAAATGGCGATCATCAAAAAGGCGATGTGTTTGCTACCGCACGTATTGCAGGTATTCAAGCTGCCAAGAAAACCGCCGATCTCATCCCACTTTGCCACCCACTGATGTTGTCAAAAGTCTCTGTGACCTTAACAGCAGAGGTCGAGAATTCGCGCGTTCGCATTGAGTCTTGGTGTAAATTAACCGGTCAAACCGGGGTTGAGATGGAAGCATTGACGGCTGCGTCAGTCGCGGCGTTGACGTTATATGACATGTGTAAAGCGATGCAAAAAGACATGGTGATCTCTCAGGTATTATTACTGGAAAAAAGCGGCGGTAAATCCGATGATTTTAAGGTGACACTATGATCCATGTGAATTTTTTTGCCCAAACGAGAGAATTAATCGGTGAGGCGAGGATTGAGGTTGAGCCGGGTTTTGAGTCTGTCGAAGCGCTTAGAGCCCACCTTGCCAGTCAAGGAGATAAATGGGCATTGGCGTTAGAACAACAAAGGGTATTAGCCGCGGTCAATCAAACGTTGGTTTCTCTTGAGCACCCCTTGTGCGATGGTGACGAGGTGGCTTTTTTTCCTCCGGTGACAGGGGGATAATCGATGCATCAAGTCAGCATACAGCACAGTGATTTTAATTTTGCCGAGGAATATCAGCGCATGGCGACGTCTTCGCAAGCTGGGGCTGTGGTCGGTTTTGTCGGCCTGGTCAGAGATATCAACTTAGATCAATCCATTTCGGGTTTGTATTTGGAGCACTATCCCGGCATGACGGAAAAGTCCTTGCAAGCGATCTGTGAGCAAGCGGCGTCGCGTTGGCCGATTTTGGCGAGTAAAATCATTCACCGCATTGGTCAGCTTGACGTCAATCAGCAGATCGTTATGGTGCTGGTGAGCAGTGCCCATCGACAGGCGGCCTTCGAGGCTTGCCAATTTATGATGGATTATTTAAAAACCCAAGCGCCATTTTGGAAAAAAGAGCGTCGGGCCAATGGCGAGGATGTTTGGCTTGATGCGCGTGAATCGGACCAAGAGGCACTGCAACGTTGGTCAAAAAATAACGGTTAATCCTGTCTTGTAACTACTCCCAAAGAGGTAGTGGTTGGTTGTTTTATAATCAACTCTGCCTTTTTCTCATACATAACTTGATCGTGATCACTATTTTGTTGGTTTGAATTGTCGATTACATTTAAATAGTTCGACATTTTCGTACATCAATGATAAAAATCGAAAGTTATACAATCGTCGTTAATAGTGCGAATATATAAATTTTCAATACTTTGTGGCGAATTGTAATTAAAAATCAGACTTTTATAACAAAGAAACCGCTTTCACTGTTATTTTTTTGATTCTACAGTGATTTTTTTATTGGTTTCTATGAATAATTACCCAATAAAGAGTGATTGTAGTGAGGTTTTAAGCATTTTGTCGCTAAGCCTCATTCATGGATGCAAATGTAAAACTTGGAGTTACGCATGTACAAAAACAAACTTACCCAAGCGCTAATGCTAAGCGCTGGGCTTTCTCTTGCCGTTTCTAGTCCATTGGCGTTTTCCGCCGATGTCCCTGCTGGTACCCAACTTGCTAAAGTACAAGAATTTGTACGTGGTAATGGCACCGAAGTGGCTTCTCTGGACCCACAAAAGACTGAAGGGGTTCCTGAGTCCAACGTGATTCGCGATCTCTTTGAAGGGCTGGTTAACCAGGATGGCAATGGTAAGATTGTTCCCGGTGTGGCAAAAAGTTGGGAAACCACTGACAACAAGACGTTTGTTTTTCACTTGCGCGAAGATGCAAAATGGTCAAATGGCGATCCGGTGACTGCTGATGATTTCGTCTTTACCTTTCAACGCGCGGTCGACCCAGCTACAGGTTCTCCTTATGCTTGGTATTTAGAAATGACCGCAATGGTCAATGCTGCCGATATTATTGCCGGGAAAAAAGATAAATCAACTTTAGGTGTGAAAGCGTTAGATGCTCATACTTTAGAGGTGAAACTTGCTCAGTCCGTGCCGTATTTTGTAAAAATGATGGCGCACACTACCGTGAAGCCCGTGCATCGCGCGACACTTGAAAAATGGGGTGATGAGTGGACCAAGCCTGAGCATTTTGTTGGCAATGGTGCTTACAAGCTCGATTCTTGGGTAGTTAACGAGCGCATGGTATTGAGCCGTAACACGCAGTATTGGGATGACAAAGACACGGTGATCAACAAGGTCACTTACTTGCCGATCGAAAGCCAAGTGGCAGAAATGAACCGTTTCCTATCCGGTGAGCTTACGATGACTAACGAACTGCCACTTGAGCATTTCCGCCGTTTGCAAAAAGAGCATCCAGAGGATCTTAAAGTCACTGGTCAACTGTGTAGCTATTACTACGGTTTTAACAATGCCAAAGCGCCATTTGATGATGTACGAGTACGCAAAGCGCTATCTTACGCCATTGATCGCGATATCATCGCAAATGCGATTCTCGGTCAAGGTCAAAAACCGGCCTACTTCTTGACCCCAGAAATTACCGCAGGCTTTACCCCTGAATTGCCAGAATACGCGACTTGGTCGCAAAAAGAACGCGTGGCTAAAGCGAAGGAACTCCTTAAAGAGGCGGGCTTTGACAGCGATCACCCACTAAATTTCACCTTGCTGTACAACACCAGTGACAATCACAAGAAAATTGCCACTGCAATTCAGTCGATGTGGAAAAAAAGCTTAGGTGTCAACGTCACTCTGGAGAACCAAGAGTGGAAGACCTACTTAGACACACGTCGTGAAGGCAACTTTGATGTGACCCGTGCAGGGTGGTGCGGTGATTACAACGAAGCGTCGTCTTTCTTGTCGTTGATGCAGTCAAACAACAGTTCCAATGATCCTAAATATCATAGCCAAGCATTCGATCAGCTAATGGAAAAAGCGCTTAACTCTACCTCAGAGCAAGAGCGCGAAGCCCTATATGCCGACGCTGAAAAGCAATTGGCCGTCGACATGCCCATTGCGCCTATCTATCAATACGTCAACGCGCGTTTGGTTAGCCCTCAATTAGGTGGCTACCCTGAAAACAACGCAGAAGACAAGGTTTACAGCAAAGATTTGTACATTAAAGCAAACTAAGTAACCCTTTGTCTTAAAAAGGCCTACTTTGCATTTTAACCTAATAGGGCGTGCAGAGTAGGGCCTTTTCTTATCCCTCATTGCGTCTTTGTCAATGTGTAAAATGTCGAGTTATCTATGTTAAAATTTATTTTTAAACGGGTGTTAGAAGCGATCCCCACCTTGTTGGTGCTGATCACCATCTCCTTCTTCTTGATGCGCTTTGCCCCCGGTAACCCTTTTTCTTCAGAGCGCCCATTACCGCCAGAAGTGATGGCTAATATCAATGCTAAGTACGGTTTGGACAAGCCTGTGTTTGATCAATACCTCACCTACCTTGGCAATATTTTACAAGGCGACTTTGGTCCTTCGTTTAAATACAAAGACTACACAGTGAATGAACTGGTCGCACAAGCCTTGCCAGTGTCCGCCGAAGTGGGCTTTTTTGCCTTTATTTTTACTTTAGTGGTTGGTGTAAGTGTCGGCACTATTGCTGCGCTGCGGCAAAACTCTTGGGTGGATTATCTGATTATGTCCACTGCTATGACCGGTGTGGTCATGCCCTCTTTTGTTCTCGCCCCAGTACTGATTTATATCTTCTCTATTTCAATGGATGGCTTTTTACCCGCGGGGGGCTGGCAAGGGGGTCAGTGGCAATTTATGGTACTGCCTGTCTTAGCCATGTCTTTGCTGTATGTCGCCACCTTTGCCCGAATTACTCGCGGGTCTATGATAGAAACGCTCAACAGTAACTTTATTCGCACAGCCCGTGCGAAAGGGTTGAGCTTTTCTTATATCGTACTCAAGCACGCACTGCGTCCCGCTTTGCTGCCAGTGGTTTCTTACATGGGGCCTGCTTTTGTCGGTATTATTACCGGCTCAGTGGTGGTTGAGACCATCTTTGGCTTGCCAGGTATTGGCAAATTATTCGTCAACGCCGCTTTTAACCGAGACTATTCGTTAGTCATGGGCGTCACCATTTTGATTGGTTTCTTGTTTATCATTTTTAATGCCGTTGTCGATATTTTGCTGGCATTGATTGATCCAAAGATCCGTTTTTAAAAAGGCCGAATGAATTATGTTGACGAAAAAAGACAATCTTGAGGCCGTTGAAGCCTTTTCACAACAACTCGAAATCCAAGGGCGCAGCTTATGGCAAGATGCCCGTATTCGCTTTATGCGTAACAAAGCAGCGATGGTCAGTTTGGTGATTTTAACCCTGATCACCATCGCTGTTATTATTGCACCTATGTTATCTCAATACGCGTTTGACGATACCGATTGGTACGCCATGCACGCAGCACCTTCTGCTGAACACTTATTTGGCACTGACTCTTTGGGGCGCGATTTATTTGTACGTACCTTAATTGGTGGACGGATTTCTTTGATGGTGGGGATCTTAGGCGCGTTTGTCGCAGTGTTAATTGGCACCTTGTACGGCGCAACGTCTGGCTTTATTGGCGGGCGTGTTGATCGTGTGATGATGCGCGTGCTCGAAATCCTCTATGCAATTCCCTTTATGTTTTTGGTCATTGTGCTCGTCACGTTTTTTGGTCGTGACATTATCTTGATTTTTGTGGCGATTGGCGCGATTGCTTGGCTGGATATGGCGCGGATTGTGCGCGGTCAAACGTTGAGCTTGCGTAGCAAAGAGTTTATTGAAGCGGCCCGAGTCAGTGGCGTGAGTACCCGACATATCATCACCCGTCATATCGTTCCGAATGTATTGGGTATCGTTGCGGTGTACTCGACGCTTTTGATCCCAAGTATGATTTTAACCGAGTCGTTTCTTTCGTTCCTCGGGCTAGGGGTACAAGAACCAATGACCAGTTGGGGGGCCTTGCTACAAGAAGGGGCCAACACCATGGAAGTGGCGATCTGGCAACTGTTGTTTCCGGCGGCCTTTATGGTTGTGACCCTGTTTTGTTTTAACTACGTCGGCGACGGTTTGCGCGACGCGTTAGATCCTAAAGATCGCTAAGTGACAAGGAAGAATAATGAGTTTATTAGAAGTCAAAGACTTAAGAGTCGAATTTTCAACTCAAGATGGCACTGTCACAGCGGTGAACGATTTAAATTTCTCTCTTAACCCGGGAGAAACACTCGGTATCGTCGGCGAGTCTGGTTCAGGTAAATCGCAAACAGTATTCGCCATTATGGGGCTATTGGCCAAAAATGGTTACATCTCAGGCAGTGCTAAATTTGAAGGGCAAGAGATCCTCAATCTGCCAGAGCGACAACTCAACGCGATTCGCGCCGAACAAATTGCGATGATTTTCCAAGATCCTATGACTTCGTTAAACCCTTATATGAAAGTCAGTGATCAGTTGATGGAAGTCTTGATGTTACACAAAGGCATGGATAAAAAAGCCGCCTTTGAAGAATCGGTAAGAATGCTTGAAGCGGTAAAGATCCCCGAAGCAAGAAAGCGGATTAACATGTACCCACATGAGTTTTCTGGTGGTATGCGTCAGCGGGTGATGATTGCAATGGCGTTGCTGTGTCTCCCAAAACTCTTGATTGCGGATGAGCCAACCACGGCATTGGATGTCACGGTACAAGCGCAGATCATGGATTTGCTCAATGAACTAAAAGACGAATTCAACACCGCGATCATTATGATCACGCATGATCTTGGTGTGGTGGCGGGCTCTTGTGACAAAGTGCTGGTGATGTATGCCGGACGAACCATGGAGTATGGCAGTGTGAATGATATTTTTTATCGTCCGAGCCACCCCTACGCCGAAGGTTTATTAAAAGCCATCCCTCGCCTCGATTCGGTCGGTGATACGCTGCCAACCATTCCGGGCAATCCACCTAACTTGTTGCACTTACCTACAGGGTGTCCTTATCAAGAGCGCTGTCATCGGGTAATGGACACCTGTCGCCAGTCGGCGCCAGAGTTAGTTCATTTTGGTCAAGGTCGTCAACGCGCCTGTTTTTCTAATTGGGAGGCATGGGAAAAATGAGTCAAGCCAAAGTACTATTAGAGGTCTCCAATCTTAAAGTCCACTTTGATATTGCATCTAAATCGCTGTGGCCATGGGCCAAACCCGCCAAACTCAAAGCGGTCGATGGCGTCGATATTCGTCTTTATGAAGGGGAAACCTTAGGGGTTGTCGGTGAGTCTGGCTGTGGTAAGTCAACGTTTGCGCGCGCAATTATTGGTCTGGTTTCTTCAACCGATGGTGAGGTGGTTTGGCTTGGTCGTGACTTGACTAAGATGCAAGACATCGAACGCCGTGATACGCGCAAAGAAATCCAGATGATTTTCCAAGATCCCTTGGCATCGCTTAACCCGAGAATGACGGTTGGCGATATTATTGCTGAGCCGTTAAAAACTTTCTATCCGCAATTGAGCAAAGACGACGTTAAGCAGCAAGTGCGCGAGATGATGCAAAAAGTCGGTTTATTACCCAATGTGATCAACCGCTATCCCCATGAGTTTTCCGGTGGTCAGTGCCAGCGCATTGGTATTGCTCGGGCGTTGATCCTTAAGCCGAAAATGATTATTTGTGATGAGCCGGTGTCGGCATTGGACGTATCCATTCAGGCTCAAGTCGTCAATTTGCTCAAATCTTTGCAACAAGAGTTGGGCTTGAGTTTGGTGTTTATAGCCCACGATTTGTCGGTGGTGAAACACATTTCTGATCGCGTTTTAGTCATGTATCTTGGCAATGCGGTTGAAATGGGCACATCGGATGAATTGTTCTCTGAGCCCAAGCACCCTTATACTCGTGCTTTAATGTCAGCGGTACCGATTCCTGATCCTAACCTCGAACGCAATAAGAAAATTGAAATGTTAGAAGGGGAGTTACCTTCGCCGATCAGTCCGCCATCGGGCTGTGTGTTTCGCACCCGTTGCCCGTTAGCCAGCAGTGAGTGTGCGGAAGGGAAACCCGCGCTTATCGGCAGTGAGAACCATGCTGTTGCCTGTTGGAAAGTCGAGAGTTAATACCAATCTAATTCAATAGATGGTGTTAAAAACTCGATAACGTGGTTAAGAAAATCATTTGTAGAATAACTGCTTAGATTGCTTTCTTTATAAGAAAATACGTAGCCTTATTCGCAAGCTTGAACTCTGCGCTATCATTGACTAGATACACAATCAGGTTGATATGACCTTTCGAGAGTAAAAAAAAAAAAAGCCCCTTGCGGGGCTTTTTTATATTATATGGATTTCGCATCCGTTATGCGTTGTCTTCCGCTTGGCTTGCTTGGATAGCCGTTAACGCCACGGTGTAGACAATATCATCGACCAGCGCACCGCGCGATAAGTCGTTCACAGGCTTGCGCATACCTTGTAGCATTGGGACAATCGACTCTAGGTCTGCAGAGCGTTGTACTGCTTTGTAAGTGGTGTTACCCGTGTTGAGGTCAGGGAATACAAACACAGTCGCTTTACCGGCAACAGGTGAGTTTGGTGCTTTAGAAGCGGCGACGTTTTCCATGATCGCTGCGTCGTATTGCAGTGGACCATCGATGATCAGATCTGGTCGCTTCTCTTGGGCGATACGCGTAGCTTCTCGGACCTTCTCTACGTCGGCACCCTGGCCAGAAGTTCCCGTTGAGTAAGAGATCATAGCCACACGAGGCTCAATGCCAAAGGCCGTTGCTGAGTCTGCAGATTGAATTGCGATTTCAGCCAATTGTTCAGCATTTGGATCTGGGTTAATGGCACAGTCACCGTAAACAAGTACTTGATCAGGTAAGAGCATAAAGAAGATCGAAGACACTAAAGACGCGTTCGGTGCGGTTTTGATCAACTGTAGTGGTGGGCGAATAGTATTGGCCGTCGTGTGTACTGCACCTGAGACCAAGCCGTCAACTTCGTTGCGCTCAAGCATCATAGTACCCAACACAACGGTGTCGTCGAGTTGCTCACGGGCGACCACTTCGGTCATGCCTTTGTTCTTGCGCAATTCAACCAAGCGTTCTACGTACTGTTCACGAACCTCTTCTGGGTTTACGATCTGAATACCACTGCCCAATGTCACGCCTTGCTGCTCAGCGACGCGTTTGATTTCATCAGGATTGCCTAACAACACACATTGAGCGATACCGCGCTCGGCACAAATAGCTGCTGCTTTGACCGTTCTTGGCTCATCACCTTCTGGCAATACAATGCGCTTGTTAGCACGGCGGGCAAATTCAGTCAGTTGGTAACGGAATGCCGGTGGGCTTAGACGACGACTGCGAGCAGCGCCCTCAGTCAGTGAGTCAATCCAAGGGCCGTCAATGTGGCTGGCCACGTGCTCGTTAACAAACTCGATACGCTGTTTGTCATCAGCAGGGACTTCAAGGCTAAAGCTTTGTAGGTTCAATGACGTTTGCCATGTGTTACCTTGCGCTTTGAAAATCGGCAAGCCAGACTCAAATGCAGGCTGACACAATTCAGTGATCGAGTCGGGAATGTCGTAACCGCCGGTTAATAAAATTGCACCGATATCGACACCGTTCATTGACGCCAGTGAAGCTGCAACAATTACATCAGGACGATCGGCTGAGGTGACCAATAACGAACCAGGGCGGAAGTGCTCAATCATGTTGGGCAGTGAACGAGCACAGAAAGTAATGCTGCGAATGCGGCGTGTTTCGATATCACCTTTGTTGATGATGTCGGCTTTAAGGTGCTTAGCCATGTCGATAGCACGAGTGGCAATTAAATCGATGCTCCATGGCACACAACCCAATACGCGAACCGGGCTTGAATTGAAGATCTGCATCACTTCAAGTTGGTTTTTCTTCGCTTGATCGGCATCGTCAAAGATTTCAGAAAGATCTGGGCGAGTACGGCCTGCTTCGTCAACAGGAGCGTTAAGCTTGTTGATTATCACGCCCGCGATGTTTTTCGTGCCGCCAAAGTTAGAGCAAGCCACTTCGATGCGCTCTTTTAACTGCGATGGATTATCGGTACCAGGCGTTGCAACAAGCACAATTTCTGCGCCAAGTGTCGCTGCAATTTCGGCATTGACTTGGTTGGCAAACGGGTGCTTACGCGTTGGAACTAAACCTTCGATCAAGGTGACTTCTGCGTCATTAGCCACTTGATTGTAACGTTCAACCACGGTTTCAAGCAGCTCGTCCATATTGTCATTACCGATCAAGTTATCGGCAACAGACATCGCTAAAGGCTCACCGATGTTAGTGTTGCTGTTAGCGGCGATGATGGTCGACGACAGATCCGGTTGATCACCACCGTGACGAGGTTGAGAAATTGGCTTGTAAAAAGAAACTTTAACGCCCTTGCGCTCCATAGCGCGTAATACCCCCATGCTAACACTGGTTAAACCAACGCCAGCACTTGCAGGGATAAGCATAATAGTTCGAGACATGGATGAAGTACCTATATATTTTTTTGAGTTAAAGCCTAACTGCTTATTTCATCTATGAATTATTGATGAAATAGAAATTAGTCCCCATTATAAAACTGGCTAGTCGAAGACTAGCCAGTTTGCAATATTTATAGACCTGCTAGGCGTGCAGTATCTTCAGCGATGACCAATTCTTCATTGGTCGATACAACCATTGCAGGGATTTGGCTATCTGCAGTGGTAATGGTGCCTTCGCCGCCAAAGCGCGCTTTTAGGTTGGCTTCGCTATCGACCTTGATGCCAAAAATCGCTAGGCGGTTTAAAACCATTTCGCGAATAGGCGCTGAGTTTTCACCGATGCCGCCAGTAAAGATGATGGCGTCTAAACGGCCTTCTAAAGAGGCAGTGTAGCCTGCAACGTACTTAGCAAGACGGTGACAGAAGACGTCCATCGCGCGTTTTGCTTCTTCTTTTTCTTCGTAGTTGTCTTCAACGAAACGACAGTCAGAAGTCACTTCGGTAAGACCTGCAAGGCCTGACTCTTTGGTCAACATTTTGTTGATATCGGCAACAGAGTAGCCCAGCGTGTCGTGCAAGTGGAAAATGATCGCAGGGTCGATATCGCCACAACGCGTCCCCATAACCAAACCTTCAAGCGGGGTTAAGCCCATAGAGGTATCAACAGATTGACCGTTTTTAATCGCACAAACTGAAGCACCGTTACCTAAGTGACAGTTGATGATGTTCAATTCGTTAGCCGGTTTACCAAGGCGTTCTGCTGTCTCACGTGTGATGAATAGGTGAGAAGTACCGTGCATACCGTAACGACGGATGGCATGGTCTTTGTAGAGGCTGTATGGCAGTGCGTAAAGGTAAGATTCTTCAGGCATGGTTTGGTGGAAAGCAGTATCAAATACCACAGACATCGGCAGGTTAGGGAAGGCTTTTTGCGCTGCCTTAATACCAATGATCGCTGCTGGGTTGTGAAGCGGGGCTAAAGCGGCACATTCTTCGATGCCGGCCACCACATCTTCTGTCACTAGCGCAGATTGAGTGAATTTCTCACCACCGTGAACAACGCGATGGCCAACAGCTTTCAGTTGTTGAGCAAGTTCTGGTTTAGAGGCTAGGATAGTATCAACAATAAATTGCAGAGCGTGATCGTGTGCTGCACCGTCGCCGAGTTGAGCTTCGTGTTTGCCATCGAGCTTCCACTTGATGCGTGCTTCTGGTAGGTGAAGGCATTCGGCTAGACCGGTTAGGTGCTCTTCGCCATTTTGTGCATCGACAATGGCGAATTTAAGCGAGGAACTACCACAGTTTAAAACTAAAACTAGCTTTGACATGAGTGACTACCTGTATCTTCGTCTGATATAAATCAGTAAATGATGAAATTAATTCACAGAGAGGTCGCGCCGATGAGCGTTGGTGGCCTTTCTGTACAATGTGTTTTCCTTTTTGTATCGCCCTTTCTCATAAGAGTGATACCTGTGTTAGTTTGGCAAGCCTAGCTTGCTAAATCCACTATTAACAGCAACAATAATAAAAGGACGCGCAGAGGATAACGATAATAAAGCAATATAACAAAAAAAATTTAAGTAAAATTAAATTTTCTTGATTTTTTTGTTCATTTAGTTGATTTTTTCAACTTTAGTTGTAATGAGAGGGCGATATGAAACCAAAAACAGGCTTCACCCATCAGTTAAAAGACGGGCAAAAATACATGGACACCTGGCCGATGCGCAAAGAGCTCAATGCCATGTTTCCCGAGCAACGCATGATCAAAGCCACTCGCTTTGCCATGAGAGTGATGCCCGCTGTCGCGGTGATCAGTGTACTGACCCAGATGGTGTTTAACAATCTCGGCGCCATGCCTCAAGCTGCGATGGTTGCCTTGTTTGCCCTGAGCTTGCCATTTCAAGGCATTTGGTGGTTAGGTAATCGCGCCAATACCCCGTTACCGCCATCGCTAGCTGCTTGGTATCGCGAGTTACATCAAAAAATCCTCGACAGTGGTTTTGCCCTAGAGCCGGCCAAGTCCCAGCCTAGATATCAAGAATTGGCCCAAATTTTAAAACGCGCGTTTCGTCACCTTGATGAGTCGACTTGGGAGCGCTGGTTTTAGTCGAGCAGCGCTTTACTTTGATAATGACACAATCAGACATCACTTAGACCTGCTCGGTTTTGGGAAGACTAATGGCGAGCGAGTGGTCATAAGAGTGGCCGAGTATCGCGGTTAACCACATCAGGGGGAATACAGATGTGCGTTAGCTCCCACCACACCGCTATTAGCTAAGTATTTTTCTTTCTTTTTCGAAGCCTTACTGGTAAATATAAAGTTTCTCACCCTATTCACCTATCGTCCGTAAACCGACGGGTATGATGACCATGGCGACCGCCTAAGTAGCTCGCCGGTATTCCGTTCGTTTACCGAGTGGATCGGCGTTTTGATGTTTCTTTTCTTAATTCACGTTTATTTGCTTAATCAAGGAGTCGATATGAAAGCAAAAACTCTTTTGGCCTCTGCGTTAATGGCCGTTTTGGCTTCAGGGGTTAGTCCTAGCTTATTGGCCAACACCGCCACGGTCGCGGTCTCTCAAATCGTTGAACATCCTGCACTTGATGCCACTCGTCAAGGCCTACTCGATGGTTTAAAACAGCACGGTTATGTCGAAGGTGAAAATTTAGACTTTGAATACAAAACCGCCCAAGGTAATCCGGCGATTGCAGCGCAAATCGCGCGTCAATTTGTCGGTGAGCAGCCGGATGTTCTGGTTGGTATCGCGACACCAACGGCGCAATCTTTGGCCTCGGCCACCCGTTCAATTCCAGTGGTCTTTACTGCGGTGACCGACCCAGTCGGCGCCAAATTGGTTAAGACGCTCAAACAGCCCGGTGGCAATGTCACTGGCTTGTCGGATTTGTCTCCGGTCGCCCAGCATGTTGAATTGATCAAAGAGATGATGCCAAGCGTTCAGCGTATCGGTGTGGTCTATAACCCAGGTGAAGCCAATGCGGTCAGTTTAATGGCGTTATTAAAGCGTAGCGCAGCAGAACAAGGTATTGAGATCGTTGAAGCGACCGCGCTAAAAAGTGCCGATGTGCAATCGGCGACTCAAGTGGTGGCCGGAAAGTCAGACATCATTTACGCTTTGATTGACAACACTGTTGCCAGTGCTATCGAAGGTATGATAGTTGCGGCCAATCAAGCTAAAGTCCCCGTTTTTGGCGCTGCCACTTCTTATGTTAAACGCGGTGCAATCGCAAGTCTTGGTTTTGATTACTACCAGATTGGGGTGCAAACCGCAGATTATGTCAGCCAAATTTTGGCCGGTAAAAAACCCGGTGAATTGGACGTGAAAGTTGCAACCGGGTCGGATTTAGTTATCAACCAGACGGCGGCCAATAAACTGGGCTTTACTATCCCACAAAGTGTGTTGGACCGCGCCACTCAAGTAGAATAAACATAAGTTAACCCCTGTAGAATGGTATTCCCGTAACATGACAACAACGGGGACACCACCGCTTTGGGGTTTTTGACAGACACTAGGAGTTGTTATGTCTGCATTTGCTTTTTTTGGCGCATTGGAAATAGGTTTAGTTTACGGTTTGGTTGCCTTGGGCGTGTACTTGACTTTCCGAGTCTTGGATTTTCCAGATTTGACCGTTGACGGTAGCTTTCCGATGGGCGCTGCGGTTGCCGCAACCGCCATTGTCGCAGGGGTCAACCCTTGGTTAGCGACCCTGATGGCGATTTTTGCCGGCGGCCTATCGGGATTGGTTACCGCTTTTTTGGCCGTAAGGTGTGGAATTTTACATCTTTTAGCCTCGATCTTAACCATGATTGCCGCCTTCTCTATTAATATTCGCATTATGGGACGGCCGAATATGGCACTGCTAGGCGAAGACACCATTTTAACCCCGTTCGAACAATGGGCAGATCCTATGTGGGTGAGGCCGATGTTGGTATTGGTGCTGGTGTTTCTCTCGGCTTGGGGGGTTGTGCGGTTACTTAACAGCGATTTTGGCTTGGCGCTACGAGCAACGGGTGTGAATCCTCGTATGGTACGAGCTCAA
Source organism: Vibrio sp. (assembly GCA_041587235.1). GTDB lineage: Bacteria > Pseudomonadota > Gammaproteobacteria > Enterobacterales > Vibrionaceae > Vibrio. The sequence goes on along the minus strand of JBFGYW010000024.1, from coordinate 9,291 downwards.
GGTGGATCAACGGCGTTTTACACTTATTTCGGCTTGGCACTTTCCAATGCTTTTGTTGGCTTTGCCGGCGCTTTATTTGCGCAAACGAACAGTTTTGCCGATGTTACTTCCGGTGTTGGGACCATAGTGGTTGGATTGGCCTCTGTGATTTTAGGTCAGACATTGATTTCTGGGCGAAAAATTTGGGTTGCGGTCTGTGCGGTGATCTTGGGCTCGGTATTGTACCGTCTTGCCGTTGCCTTTGCGTTGAGCTCGGGGATGTTTGGTTTACAAGCGTCCGATCTCAATCTCGTGACGGCTATTTTGGTCGCGGCGGCGCTGATTGCGCCCAAAATGAAAAGTAAGCTACAAGCTCAAAAACGTGCTAAGGAGGCGTTGTGATTGAATTAAAAGATATTCGCGTCACCTTTAATCCAGGGACTGTATTAGAAAATCAAGCCTTACGTGGCGTTAATTTAACGGTTCCGGAAAAGCAGTTTTTAACCGTGATTGGCTCAAATGGTGCTGGTAAGTCTACTTTATTGGGCGCCGTGACGGGTGAAACGCCGATCATCTCCGGTCAGGTGCATATTGACGGTGAGAAGATGACACCGTTACGCGTCGATCAACGCGCCAAACACTGCGCTCGGGTGTTTCAAGACCCACTAGCAGGTACTTGTGGCGATCTTACCATTGAAGAAAATATGGCCTTGGCTTATCGTCGTGGTCATCGCCGCAGTATGAGTTTAGCCCTGTCGAGTCAAAGGCGACGTTTTTTTCAAGAGCGGATCAGTATTCTTGGTTTAGGCTTGGAAGACAGGTTAGGCGATAACATCGGTTTGTTATCCGGCGGTCAGCGTCAAGCGGTCAGCTTAGTGATGGCGACCTTATCACCAAGCAAGTTGCTTTTGCTCGATGAACACACCGCAGCCCTTGACCCGCGTATGGCGGCTTTTGTTATTGATTTAACAAAAAAAGTAGTCGATGAATTCCAATTGACCGTCATGATGGTCACTCATTCCATGAAAGACGCTTTAGCCTGTGGTGACCGAACCGTAATGCTCCACCAAGGTCAAATTGTGCTCGATGTAGAAGGTTCGCAAAGGGAAAATATGCAAGTTTCGGACTTGTTAGAAATGTTTTCGAAAGTGCGCGGTGAAGAACTCGCTGATGATAGCTTGCTTTTGACTTAGTGTCTTTTTACTCCCACACCCGTCATTCACCGTGGTCGTGTTTGTGGCGCGTTGAAGAGGGCTTAGTTGACGATGGGGCGTTTCTTGTCGTCGATGCTTGATTTTGCAGACTAGATCTCAAGCAAAAATACCCTGTCAAAGTGATAGGGTATTTTTTATTCTCACCAAGGGGACATTATTGTTCCCACATAGCGTTATGTCTAGGTGTTTTCGAGTAACAATTGCTGTTGGTAGTCTTGGATGTGCTCAACAATGGGCGCAGCGCGATTAAAGGTGCGAATGTCGCGAAACAAGGCTTGCGCTTGTGGATAATGTTGTCTCAGATAGGAAAACCACTGCTTGACGCGGTTGGGGTAATACAAGCCTTTGTCGCCTTTTATCTCATACTCAGAGTAGCGCAGTAATAAGGCCACTACCTCTGGCCATGCCATGGCGGCTTGGTTGTATTTGACCATATTGCCAAGGTTGGGGATGTTAAACGCGCCGCGGCACACCATCAGAGTTGAAATCCCCGATATGGCTTGGCAGCGCAAGGCATCTTGATGATTCCAAATTTCGCCATTGGCGATTAGGGGAAGGGAAGTATGCTCAGCGATTTTGGCCAAATATTCCCATTTAATTTCTGAGGCTTTATAACCGCCCATTTTGGTGCGAGCATGTACGGTTAATTGGCTGGCTCCTGCTTGGGTGATCGCATCGACGATATCAAAACAATCGTCTGGGTCTTCCCAGCCAAGGCGGATTTTAGCGCTGACTGGCACATCAGTCGGCACCGCATCACGACACGCTTTGACGACCTGATGGACGATCTCTGGGTGTTGTAAAAGCGCAGCGCCTCCCTTGTTTTTATTGACCGTTTTGGCTGGGCAGCCAAAGTTGATGTCAATCCCTGCAGCGCCCAATTGGTAGGCTTTGTAGGCATTTTCTGCCATCCAGTGCGGATCTTGGCCGAGTAACTGTAAATGAACCGGAACGCCAGCACGGGTTTTTGACCCTTGTGCAAGTTCTGGGCACAAACGGTGAAAGACATGATCAGGTAGGCACTGATCCACCACGCGCACGAATTCGGTGACACACAGGTCATAGTCGTTAATTTCGGTCAGCAGTTCGCGCATTAAATGGTCGAGAACGCCTTCCATCGGACCAAGAACAACTTGCATTGAGATTACCCTAAATTGAATGAGGCGTGATTCTATCTTTCTGATCAGACTTTGTCACGGTTTGGTCTCGGTTTGTCCATTATGGTGAGGCCTTTTCGATCCAAGTTTAAGGCGCGACACTCAGACGCAAAAGCTATAATGCAAAGTCAGCATACATAGCCAGAATAGTGACATCCTCAAGTTGCAGGAGGTGAGTTGATGACACTGGCTTGTTTTGTGAGAGCGAATCATTATACTCGCGGCTAATGATTCGCGCTAAGTACACCAAGAGACAAACCCATGAACTATCAATTAATCGATGAGGCAATACTGCCTGAAACCATTACGGCTTTAGAGCTTGAAGGCATGATGTTGGCCGCCAATATGGCACTAGAGCCATTGGATCCCAAAGTTTGGCTAGCAGAGTGGGTGGATCAGCTTAGTACCAGTCAATACCAGCAAGTTGAGCATCAACTTCTGACTCAATACCAAGGTCTTAAAGGCAATCATTATTCTCTAAACGCGCTGGTGTCGGCCGAAGATGCCTTGGCCGAAGTGGCGGAAGGATTTATGCAAACCTGGCCTTATGTTGAAGAAAAATGGGCAGAGCAAGTACTCAATGATGGGACTGAGCGTATGCTACAAGCCTTATTGACGACCTGGATGTTGGCGATTGATGAGTCGCAAACGCAACAACAAATGCGCGCTGCAGGGATTGAAACCCCGCCGAGTTTGTCACAACTTAAACCGCAATTGGATTTAATGATCAACGAGGTGGCGCAAGCGGCGGATGCGATCCAAGGCAGTGGTTATGCTCAATCGGTAAACCCGTATAAAACAATTGGGCGCAACGATCTTTGCAGTTGTCAAAGTGGCAAAAAATTCAAACATTGCTGCGGGCGATAACTCGCAGCAATGTTAAGCGCTTAACGACGAAGGCGCACGACTTGGCTGATCAAGATTAAGGTGGCGATGACGGCGTTGGCCACAAAGATGGCCAGCAGCCATTGTGGCATCGATAAACCCAACCATTGCCAAACGATGTCTGTGCAATCGCCACTGGCTTTGAAAAAGGCCGGTAGCCATTGGTCAAGAGGCAGCCAACTTGGGAAGTTAAGCAAAACGGTACAAGTGGCAAAAGGAGAAGGGTCGATTTGATAGCCGACGTGCTCCATCCCTAGCAACAGGCCTTGGATGCTGCTGTAGAGCCACAGACCGATTGCCGCCAAGCGCAATAACAGCATTTTGCAGCCAACAAGACCAAGCAAACCACTAAAGGCGAGACCTAACATCGCAATGCGTTCATAAATACACATCACACACGGGGCCAGCGACATTACATGTTGAAAATACAGCGCCGTCGCTTCAAGTCCTAAAGCACAGACAAGCAGTAAGGCCCATGTCGTGCGTTGACGCGAAAGTTGGTTGAGCTTGGCTAACAGTTTCACTTTATATTCCTTTTAAAAAGCCTTGATTATAAAAGCTTATTAACGATTTTTTCCATTGGGGTCAAGAATTAATGCCCCGTTGATGAGCCCGTCGCCGATGAAATCGTATTGTGAATCCAACCCATGTCGTACAACCACTGAGTTGACGGTTCGAGAAAGAACAAAATACTCAAAAAACCCACCCCAGCAAGGACCAGTGTATAGGGCAGTGCCATCATCACCATACGTCCGTAAGAGAGGCGAATTAACGGTGCCAAAGCGGAAGTGAGCAAGAACAAAAAGGCAGCTTGACCATTGGGAGTTGCCACAGAGGGCAAATTGGTACCGGTGTTGATCGCCACTGCAAGTAACTCAAATTGCTGATGATTGATCAAGCCTTCATTGAGTGCGGCTTTGACTTCGTGAATGTACACAGTACCAACGAAGACGTTGTCAGAAACCATAGACAGCAAACCATTCGCGATATAAAACATCAACAATTGCGTATTGTTGTCATCAATGGCTAATACCATGTCAATGACAGGTTTAAACAATTGTTGGTCGATAATGACGGCAACCACGGAGAAGAAAACGGTCAGCAAGGCGGTAAAGGGCAGAGCTTCTTCAAAGGCTTTGCCAAGGGCGTGCTCTTCTGTAATACCAATAAAAGAGGTAGCCAAGATGATCACAGATAAGCCAATTAAGCCCACGGCGGCAAGGTGAAACGCTAAGCCAACCATCAACCAAACGGCAATAATACCTTGTACCCAAAGTTTGGCGACATCGATTTGAGTGCGATTGTTGAGATCTTTTTGATAGTTTTCAACTAAGATCGCCCGGACGTTATCTGGCAGTGGGGCGCCATAGCCAAAGCATTTAAACTTCTCGACCGCGATGCAGGTCAGAAGGCCACAAATAAATACCGGAATAGTGACAGGGGCCATACGTAAAATAAACTCGCCAAATAGCCAGCCAGATTGATCCGCGATAATCAGGTTTTGCGGCTCACCCACCATAGTCATCACGCCACCGAGAGCGGTACCGATCCCCGCGTGCATCAGTAAAGAACGCAAAAAAGCGCGGTAATTGTCGAGATCAGAGCGTGTTAGCTCAGAAAAGTCGTCATCTTGGGTGTGGTCGTGATCTTTACTTGACCCCTTGCCCGACGCGACTTTGTGATAAATGGCATAAAAACCCACCGCGACGCTGATGATCACTGCGATAACGGTAAGGGCATCGAGAAAGGCAGACAGAAAAGCGGCAGCCACACAAAAGGTTAACGATAAGCGCGTTTTGCTTTTCACTTCCAACAATATTTTGGTGAAAGCGGTCAGCAACAGTTGCTTCATAAAGTAAATACCGGCCACCATAAAGACCAATAGCAAGATGACTTCGATATTGGCGACTACTTCATGTTTTACTTGCTCAGCACTAGTCATGCCAATCGCAATGGCTTCAATCGCCAATAAGCCACCGGGTTGCAGAGGGTAGCACTTTAATGCCATTGCCAAGGTAAAAATAAATTCGACGACTAACAACCACCCGGCGGTAAAGGGATCAATCAAAAAGTAAACCAAGGGGTTGATAATAAGAAAACTAATAATCGCGACTTTGTACCAATCTGGCGCTTTGCCGAGAAAGTTTTTAATCAAAGCCTGCTGTAATGTTTTGGGCATGATAAATCTCTTTATTCCTCAAATATCGAAAAACGCTGGCTGAAGGTCAGTGAGCGATCATCGAGTTAGCGATGCGATCACAATAAGCAACATCAGGTCAACAATGCAGTTCAACAAACTAGCACAGAAAACCGCAAACGTGAGTAATGAAAATGAAAATTGTGAATTTGAAAATGATAAACTATCGAAACGGTTAACAAAATCACTGATATAAATCATCTGTTAGGCAACTAATTGCGATTTAGTGGTGATCGCTTGCTATGGGCGAGTTTGTTACTTTTATGTCATTTTCAGCCCTTTGATAACGTCAGGTTTTCTATCGATCCAAACTAGTGGTATGATGAGTGTTAATAGACCCTGAATAACAAACATTTGGATAAACGATTACATGGTCATAAAGGCAAAAAGTCCGGCAGGTTTTGCGGAAAAGTATATTATTGAGAGTATCTGGAATGGCCGATTTCCCCCAGGCTCTATACTGCCTGCAGAACGTGAGCTTTCTGAACTCATCGGTGTTACTCGCACCACGTTAAGAGAAGTTCTACAGCGTTTAGCGCGTGATGGTTGGTTGACCATTCAGCACGGCAAACCGACTAAGGTCAATCAGTTTATGGAAACCTCAGGTTTGCATATTCTTGATACCCTAATGACATTAGATGTCGATAATGCGACCAATATTGTCGAAGATTTGTTGGCGGCGCGCACTAACATCAGCCCGATTTTTATGCGTTATGCGTTTAAACTCAATCGCGATGCGTCTCATAGCACGATTACCAAGGTTATCGAGGCTTGTGAGCAGTTGCTTCAAGCCCCGAACTGGCAAGCCTTCATTGATGCGTCTCCTTACGCTGAAAAAATATTACAAGAAGTGAAAGAAGACAACGAAGACAACCCGCAAAAACGCGAAGCAATTTTAGTGGCGAAAACCTTTAACTATTACGATTACATGCTGTTCCAGCGCTTGGCGTTTCATTCAGGTAATCAAATTTACGGTTTGATCTTCAACGGCATTAAAAAGCTCTATGGCCGTATCGGTGGCTACTACTTTATCAATCCGCAAGCAAGAGCACTGGCACTGAATTTTTATCGCCAACTTCTTGAGTGCTGTGAGCAAGATCACCGTGAACAATTACCGCATATTATTCGTCAATACGGGGTTGAAAGTGCGCAAATTTGGAATGAAATGAAAAATCAATTGCCCACTTCCTTTACCGAGGACGATCACTGATCCATCCCAGACTTGCACTGATTTTGTTTCTATCTGGCGAACTGGATACGATAACGCACTCTTCTACGAGTGCGTTTTTATTTGTTTACGCCTGAGCGAAGGGTAACTAATCGCCAAGATAACTCAAATCATGGTCAAAGTTGGTAACGGTGAATCAAATTGGCTGATCACATCGGCAATCAAATCATCATAGGTGTTAAAGATGGTCAGTGAAAGCGCGGTAGTGAGCTGATACAGTGCTTTGCTATCGCTATCAAGAGGGCATTGAGAGGATTCACAGAGCTCTTCAAGCTGTTTGATCGCTTGACCAGAAGAAGGCGAACGGCTGGATGGGGTGCTGACCAAGGAAAGTTGATGCAAACGTCGGGTCAAAATCTCTCCTCTTTCTCGCAGCCGAGCAGGTTGCCCCTCTTTAATGTCAATGCGCATTTGGGTTAAGGCATCTAGGCAGTCGACTACCCGGTGCCAATGCTGGTGATAATCATAGGTGAGATCGTCACGGTCCATTTTTCGCAACCAAGTGACCAGCATATCATCGAGTAGGAAAAGGCATTGTCGGATCGCATCACCGTGGCGCATCTGATTTTTAGCAACGCTAAACTGCGCCCAATCTCGGGTGATATCGTGCAGTTTAATTTGTAAGATCCGAAACATAGCCCGCGTTTCAACTGGGGCAGTATCGACTAAGTGCTCACAGGTGACATCAATTTGCTGTGCCACTAAAGCGAGTTCTTGCGGACGAGCGTCGTCAAACTGTAAAGCGTAGTGAGTGAGTTGGCGATGTTCGCGGCAGTGGCTAATCAATTCCCTCAGCCCCATTAACAACTCGTAATGGCGAGAATACAGGGCATCTCTTTGCTGGGAAAGTAAATACAAGCCGACCAAAAAGAGCAACGAAAGGCAAATGCTGATCATTATAAACATAGACACATCCTTTGTCTGAAATGTGGTCAATCAATAAAAATTAACCCAGCAGGTTTTGTGCCAATACGGCAACGGAGACTAACCACGTTGAGACAAACGTCCACCGTTACTATCAAGAGACGAAGCATCATTATTGCCATCGTGTGTTGCCTTAGTTTGCATGAGTAAAACGGCCTCTGAGCGAAACGTATTTGACTTACCTCAGTGGGTGCCAAGTGGCCAGTGGGTTAAATTTGAAAACTAAACGCCAGAAAATAAAGAGAAAAAAGCATCTGGTTCGAACGATTTAAGTTGTTATTCACCGGGTAGGCCCATTTTTCACCGCGGGTCTCAAGGCGAATATCAAGCGCTTTAGGATGAGTTATTGCGCCCGAATAGATCAAAGCGGCATAGGGCCAAAGAAGAGTAACAAACACAAAATAAGCATAGGCCGTGTGAGCATGTCATCGGCAAGATGTGGGCAATCGAACGGGTATTTGCACTGTTTTGGTGAAAAAAACCCACTTTAGTCAATAAAGTGGGTTGATACTCAGCCGAGCAAAGAGCGCTCATCAATACTGAGAATTACATCACACGCATGCCAGCTTGTGCCCCTTCGTGAGGTTCAAGTAACCAAAGTTGATCGCCTCCAGGTCCTGCTGCCAGGATCATTCCCTCAGACAGACCGAACTTCATTTTTCTCGGTTTGAGGTTAGCTACGACCACCGTGTATTTACCGACTAAGTCTTCGGGAGCGTAGGCCGCTTTGATACCCGAGAAAATCTGACGGGTTTCACCGCCGATATCCAATTGGAACTTAAGTAATTTATTGGCTTTTGGCACCGATTCACAAGACAGTATTTTGGCAATTCTCATATCGATTTTGGCGAAATCATCAAATTCGATTTCTTCGGCGATGGGATCTTTGTCGAGCTCAGATTGCGCTTCGGCTTCGGCTTGTTGCTTCGCGGCCATTTCCTCTGCAGCATCTTGTTTCGAGTCATCGATCATTAGCTCAATTTGTTTTGGATCAATACGATTAAACAGGGCTTTAAATGGAGAAATAGTGTGCTCGACCAGTGGCGCAGCAATCCCATCCCAATCTAACTCTTGGTTGAGGAAAGCTTCAGAGCGCGCCGCGAGTTCTGGCATAACCGGTTTCAAATAGGCTATTAAAATGCGGAACAAGTTCAGGCCGACGGTACAAACAGCTTGTAGTTGATCGTCTTGGCCTTCTTGCTTGGCGATCACCCAAGGGGCTTTTTCGTCAATGTATTGATTTGCACGATCGGCCAAAGCGGTAATTTCGCGAATGGCACGGCTAAACTCACGGCTTTCGAACAGTTGGCCAATTTGAGTTCCAGCCTCGACAAACGACTGGTAAAGCTCTGGCTCGGCAAATGTCTTAGAAAGTTGACCATCAAAGCGCTTGTTGATAAAGCCAGCATTTCGCGAGGCGAGATTGACGATTTTGTTCACCACATCGGTGTTTACACGTTGTGAGAAATCCGTCAAGTTGAGATCGAGGTCGTCAATACGGTTGTTGAGTTTCGCAGCGTAATAGTAACGCAAACACTCAGGGTCTAAGTGCTTTAGGTAAGTACTGGCTTTGATGAAGGTGCCTTTCGACTTCGACATTTTGGCACCGTTGACGGTCACATAGCCGTGCACGTAGACATTGTTCGGTTTGCGATAGCCTGCACCGTCAAGCATGGCGGGCCAAAATAGGCTGTGGAAGTAGACGAT
>JBFGYW010000023.1:0-27293 GCA_041587235.1 Vibrio sp. | reverse complement strand
GCGCTGGACAAGGACTCGCGTTAAAGGCTGTGCCCATTCAATACATTCAATACATTCAATACATTCAATACATTCAATACATTCAATAAGAAAGTCTACCCTTCACAGAGGTTTCCTGTTACTCTTTTGATCAAATAGTCGGGGGGCCACGCGATAGATGTTGGCTGAGATCGAAATTCGAGACCCGTTGAACCTGATTCAGTTAATACTGACGTAGGGAACTATGAATCTTTTGCCTTAGCCCCACTGCCATTTGCGATCGTCTCTCGCTAAAGCCAGCGGCTATCTCGTACGGCAGATGTCAGTTCCTATACGTTTTGATATAGGAGCGATCATGACGCAGTCGTCACAACCCAGTTTTTCTTCCCCCTCCACGCCCATTGTGTTGACCATTGCCGGGTCTGACAGCGGCGGCGGCGCCGGTATTCAGGCCGATATCAAAGCCATCTCAGCCACCGGCGGGTTCGCTTGTTCTGTGATTACCGCCATCACCTCGCAAAACACCCAAGGCGTTAGCGACGTCTTCCCTATTCCCATCGCGCATGTCGAAAGTCAGCTCGATGCCGTGTTCACCGACCTAAACATCGTCGCGGTTAAAATCGGCATGTTGGCCGACGCCAATATCATCAAGGCGGTAGCGAACAAACTCACACAATACCAACCGCAACACTTGGTGCTCGATCCCGTCATGGTTGCCACCAGTGGGGATGTATTACTCGGCACGAATGCCATCGACACCTTAAAAGAAACGCTCATCCCAATGGCGGATATCATCACCCCCAACCTGCCAGAAGGCGCGGCATTAACCGGCCGTATGGTGCCTCAATCCGAAGCGCAAATGAACGCTATGATCGGCGATCTGCGCGCTCTGGGAGCAAAGGCTATTTTACTCAAAGGGGGCCACCTAGAAGAAGAGGAAAACAGCAATGATCTTCTGATTACTCCCCATTCGGCCACTCTGCTCAGCGCCAAGCGTTTTCCGACCAACAATACCCATGGCACAGGGTGTACCCTTTCTGCCGCAATCGCCTCCTACCTTGGGCAAGGGAATCCGCTCGACAAGGCCGTCTCTTTAGCCAAACAGTATATCTCTCATGCGATTGCCCATGCCGATGAGTTACACGTCGGTCGTGGTCATGGCCCGGTTCATCACTTTTTTGCCGGGCACAACCATGTTAGATAATAAAATAAGCGCCAGTGAAATAAACCGCAGCGAAAAAAGCGCGAATAAACTATGCACGAGTAAACAAAGCGCGAATAAACCATGCCACAGTGAAGCGTGTGTTCGTGGCCAACGTACTGAAGGCGCCTATGACAACAAGGCGAAACCGGTTGGCATTCAACTGACTGACGCAAGTTTGCAATACCACGACAGTGACACCGCCACCCTGGCGAGGTTAAACATCACCTTCCCCGCCGGGCAGTGGACTGTGTTACTCGGGCGAAGTGGTGGGGGGAAAACCACGCTCTTGCGCTATCTGGCCGGTTTATTAACCACGCAGATCACATGGCAAGGCACACTCACCACCAGCGATGGCGGAGCGATACACTCGCGTATCGCCTACATGGCACAGCAAGATTTATTACTGCCTTGGCTCAATGTCTTAGACAATGTCTGCCTAAGCTCGCGCTTTTCGCCCACCAACACAGCCAAAGACAAAGCAAAAGCCCTTCATTTACTTAAAAAAGTGGGCCTAGCCGAGCATGCCAATGCCAACCCCGCACAACTGTCTGGCGGGATGCGCCAACGCGTTGCCCTCGCGCGGACCTTGATGCAAGACAAGCCGATCGTATTAATGGACGAGCCCTTTTCGGCGCTCGATGCGGTCAATCGTCATAAATTGCAAACTCTGGCCGCCACCATGCTACAAGATAAAACCGTGGTGTTGATCACTCACGAACCACAAGAAGCCCTGCGCCTCGCTCACCAATTGTATGTATTGCAAGGCCACCCTGCCCAAGCAAAACCGCTACCCGTGCCTACCGCCTTACCACCTCGCCTTTTCAATAGCGACAGCGCGGCCTTACAACAACAGATTTTACAGCAATTGGAGCAAGATGATGCGTGAGAACACCCAATACAAGCCGGTATCCGCTCACAACCGCCAAAAAGATCGCGTCACTCACCCGGTTCTGCGCCTAACCGTCAGCACCTTGGTTATCTTGGCGCTTTGGCAAGTGATTGTGGTGGTGTGCAAGCTGCCCAGTTTTATTTTGCCAACTCCAGTTGAGGTACTGACTCGACTGTATTTTCGCTTTGATGTGTTGCTCGCACACACCTGGGTCACCGCCCAAGAGATCTTACTCGGCCTCACGCTTGGTTTATTGATGGGTTTGATGTTTGCCCTACAAATGTTGTTGTTTGAGCCGCTAAAACGCTGGTTGTTACCTATGCTGATTGCCAGTCAAGCGATCCCAGTATTTGCCATTGCGCCAATTTTAATGCTGTGGCTCGGTTACGGCATGGCGTCCAAAGTCGTTATGGCGGCCATCATTATTTTTTTCCCGGTGACAACCTGTTGTTACGACGGCTTGCGCAACACCCCCACGGGCTATCTCGATTTAGCCATCACTATGGGGGCGTCAAAATGGCAACGATTGCGCCATATTCAATTTCCCGCGGCGCTGCCGGCATTGGCCTCTGGTATTCGCGTTTCCGTGGTGGTCGCGCCGATTGGAGCCGTGGTCGGCGAATGGGTCGGCTCGAGTGAGGGGTTGGGCTATTTGATGTTGCAAGCCAATGCGCGCATGATCATCGACGAGATGTTTGCAGCCCTGTTTCTGCTCGCCTTGCTGTCGATCGGACTTTACTTCACCACTGATACCTTGCTGAAAAAAGCCATTCCCTGGGAAAACACATCACCTCATTAACTCATTAACTCATTAACTCATTAACTCATTAACTAAAACACGATAAAAGGAAGACACCCGTGCACAAAAACAAACGGATGAATATCGCCGCATTACTCACTTCACTCCTTTCAACCCATGCCATCGCGGCCGACCAGGAGCTGACCTTGATGTTAGATTGGTTCGTCAATCCCAATCACGGTCCGATCATTATTGCCAAAGAGCGCGGCTACTTTAAACAGCAAGGCTTGCACGTCAAGCTTCAAGAGCCGGCCGACCCGAGCACGCCGCCCAAATTGGTCGCCGCGGGGAAAGTAGATATGGCCATTTCCTATCAGCCTAGCCTGACCATGGACGTTGCCGCCGGTCTGCCACTGATCCGCACCGCCACCCTGATTGCAACGCCACTCAATACCTTGATGGTCTTAGACAAAAGTAAGATTGAGCGCCTTGCCGATCTCAAAGGCAAAAAAATCGGTATTTCGATTGCAGGCAATGAGGAAGCCACCATCGGCACTATGCTAGCCCAGGAGCAGGTTAAATTTTCTGATGTCGAGATCATTAACGTCGGTTGGGCGCTGTCGTCTTCTTTAGCTTCTGGCAAAGTCGATGCCATTTGGGGCGGGCTGCGCAACTTCGAAACCAATCAACTGGCCTTAGAAGGCTATCAAGCACACGCTTTTTTTCCCGAAGAACACGGGGTGCCCGCTTATGACGAACTGGTGTTTGTCGCCAATGCCAACACCTACGACAAAAAAGCCATTCAAGCCTTCAACAAAGCGTTAGAACAAGCCACCACCTACATCGTTAATCACCCTAAGGCCTCTTGGCAACAGTTTGTCGCTTACTCGCCCGATACCCTCAACAACGAACTCAATCAACGCGCTTGGAATGACACCTTAACCCGTTTCGCCCTTCGCCCTTCAGCGGCAGATCTCAAACGCTACGACGATTACGCCGAGTTCATGTACTCACAAAACATCATCACGACGCTGCCAAAAGCAAAAGATTACGTAGCTCGCTTTGACGACGAGGCCTCTTCATTATGAAATATCAAGATTTGATCCAAGCATGTTATCAAGACTGGCAAGCCTACACTCAACATGATTTTGTTGAGCAGTTAGCCAAGGGCACGCTGGCTCAGCCTTGTTTTCTCCATTATCTAAAACAAGACTTTTTGTTTCTTAAACAATACGCTCGTGCTTATGCCTTAGCCATTTATAAAGCGCGCACTTTGTATGATATGCGCCGCGCACTGCCGAGTGTTCATGCTTTATTAGACTCAGAAATCGCGCATCACGTGGCGTATTGTCAGCAATGGGGATTAACGGAAGCAGACTTAGAACGCGAAGCGGAAGATGTCGGCACTGTGGCTTACACACGCTACGTGCTGGACGCAGGGATGACGGGCGATTTAGTGGATTTATATGCCGCATTAGCGCCGTGTTCTATTGGCTATGCCAGTATTGGCCAGCGATTGATCACCTCTCAAAACACGGTCCTCGAGGGTAACCCATACGCCAGTTGGATTCACCTTTATGGCGGTCAAGAATTTCAGTCTGCCGTCGCAAATGGCGCGGAGCACTTTAATGAACTGTTGGCTGAGATCGATCTCAATAGCCTGCGCGGCCAAAACCTTATCCACGTCTTTAAAACCGCCACACGTATGGAAATCGCGTTTTGGCAGCAAGGGCTCAATGCGCAACCAGACCGCAATAAACCGTCATGTTGATCGAAGAAAAAGGTTAATCGGAGAAACAAGATGCTAACAGAACAGATTACTCAAGCACTCAGCGCCGTGCGTGAGCAAAAACCCTTGGTAGTAAACATCACCAATTACGTGGTGATGAACAATACTGCTAACGCTTTGCTCGCGATAGGCGCCTCGCCCATCATGGCACATTCTAAGCAGGAAATGGCAGAAATGATGGCTTATGCCGGCGCACTGGTGATCAACATTGGCACGCTAGACAGTACCTGGACACCTCGCATGCTCTTTGCCGTTGAGCAAGCAAATGCCAAAGGTAAAATCGTGGTTCTCGACCCGGTTGGGTGCGGGGCGAGTCATTTAAGAACCGAAACATCGCGTCAAATCGCTCAGCTCGCGAACAAACTGATCATTCGCGGCAATGGTTCGGAAATCATTGCTCTGGCAGGTGAGCAAGCGCAAAGTAAAGGCGTTGACGCTTTAGACCGCAGTGATAGCGCACTTGACGCAGCTCGATGTTTGGTTGGACAGTATGGCGCGAACGTTGTGGTGTCTGGTGAAACCGATTATATCGTGACAAACGATCGCATCGTCACTCTCCACAATGGGCATGCAATGATGCCATACGTAACGGGTATGGGTTGTACCCTTACGGCACTCACTGCGGCCTTCGCGGCCGTGGGAGATGACACAGGCTTGAGCGCTGCGGCGATACTGGGCGTCGCCGGTGAAATCGCCGCTGAACAAAGTCGCGGGCCAGGCAGTTTACAAGCAACATTACTTGACGAGTTATACCAACTTGATGAGGACACATTAACCAAGCGACTCGCCATCGCGGCCACTGAGCACTAAAAACAGACCACTTAGGAGCCTTCCGCGATCTCACACGCGGCAGGCTTAGAGGAAAACCAATGAATCCTTATCGCCTTTATCTCGTGACCGATGATCAACAAGACTTAGACACCTTGACACGCGTGGTAAAAAGCGCCGTAGCCGGCGGTGTCACCATGGTTCAAGTACGTGAAAAACACGGCGACGTCCGCGCTTTCATTAAACGCGCCCAAGCAGTCAAAGCAGTCCTAAAAGACAGTCACGTGCCATTGATCATCAATGACCGAGTTGACGTCGCCCTCGCCATCGACGCCGATGGTGTGCACCTTGGGCAATCGGACATGCCTGTGGCTATCGCCCGTAAACTGATTGGCCCAGATAAAATCCTCGGTTTATCGATAGAAAATGAACAGCAGCTCAAAGCCGCCAATTCGCTGCCGATTGATTATCTTGGTTTAAGTGCCATCTATGCGACCGCCACGAAAACCAATACGCAGAAACACTGGGGTATCGAGGGGTTGAAAATGGCGCTCGGTCAAACCACGCTGCCCATCGTTGCGATTGGCGGTATCAACGAAAACAATGTCGCGGCCCTTAGCAAAACCGGTGTAGCGGGTTTGGCATTAGTCTCAACCATCTGCCATGCCGATGATCCCAAAACCATGTGCCAATCCCTTCTTAGCTTAATGGAGTAAGTTGAGAGAGACATTGTCCCTTAAGCGCCTCACAAAAGACCGGCTCATGAGGTTGCCTTAATAAAAGGTCATCTCATGAGGCGGTGGGGAAATGAGCGATAACGCCAAGATAGATCAATCCACTTTAGGATAGGCGACGACGCGAAAGCGCACCGCCTCTATTCCCCAGCCAGGCAAGTGAGGAGATTCGCTGACTTAATCAAGCGTATTATTGCTTGATCCCTTCGAACACAATATCCAAATCGACATAAGTGGTGGCCCCGACGGGCTTGATGCCGTAGTCATCGAGCTGGAGGCGCGTCTTGGCTTCAAAGCCTGCTCGCTCCCCGCCCCACGGGTCTTTACCCGCGCCAACTAAATTCGCTTCTAGGGTTTCTGAACGTGTCACGCCATGCAAGGTCATGTCACCCGTGATCAACAACTTGCCATCGCCTTTATCCTCAACACTTTTGCTGACAAAAGTGGCTGTTGAGTATTTAGACGCATCAATAAATTTACTGCCGCGCAAGTGCTTATCGCGCTCTGAGTGATTGGAATCGAGACTGGTGGTATCCACCGTCACAGAAACACTGGAACTTTCAATCGCTTGAGGATCATAGCTAAAGGTGCCAGAGAACTGATTGAAGCGGCCGATGATGTAACTGTAGCCCAAGTGACTGACTTTAAAATTCACCGACGCATGCGCTCCGCTGGTATCAATCACATAGTCAGCGGAAAAAGCCGACAATGGCATCAAACAAAGCGCAGATAATGCCACGCGATTTAACAATGTTTTCATTTAGAGACTCCTGTCATCTTTTTCAAGGTATCATCGTGATCGTAAAAGTGATGTTTTAAGGCGGCTAAAGCGTGAAACCCCGCCAGTACAATCAAACACCAAGCCGCGTAATAATGGACATTACCTGCGATATCAGCCTGATGCTCAAACCATTGCCCCGTAGAAGGCACTTCAAACCAATTAAACACGGCAATGGGTCTTCCGTCGGCGGTTGAAATCAAATACCCCGACACAAACATGGTTAACAATAAAAGGTATAAAATCCCATGGGCACTGTGAGCAAGGCGTCGCTCAATCGGCGTGCCTTGTATTGTCGGAGAGCGCATCGCCACTTTGGCTCCCATGCGTACCAAGGTCAGCAGGGCGAGTAAAATACCAATTGAGCGATGCCAATTCGGTGCGGTTTGATACCAAGCGCTATAATAGGTTAAATCCACCATCCACAAACCGGCGGCAAACATGGCAATCACAACCAACGCCGTTAACCAGTGAATCACCCGAATCAGCTTAGGGTACGTTGAAACCTTGGCGTCCATAACCCTTCCTTTGTTTATTCATCTCCGTGTTTAATCATAGTTTTGATTGATGACAGTGACAAAGGTTCATTCTCCTTTTCAATAAATTATCTTTTTCATAACAACCTGGTTAACTATGTGAACAATGATTGCGGAGGAAAAAGCATAACAACAAGGCAAGCTCTGTTCTTATAACGACCGGAATTTCACTAACTATTCGACAGGTGATTTTCTTAACCGTGTTATCGAGTTGTTTAACCCTTAGGGTAACTCGTTATTTCGTTAGATTGGTATCATTCCCACAGAGGAGGTCGTTATACCGTACTTGGCTAAATAAGAAGTATTGATGACAAACGTAAGAGACCTTGACGAGCCTGGACAGAGCCGACGTTGGCCAAGGTGGGGGAAAGTGTTAGACACTTCAAGAAGCACAGGTATAAGACTGGTCACCAACCCATCGTCGATGATAAAGTTATTGTACTCTCAAGCCATGGAATAATCGGCATTGTTACTCGATTTTGTTATCAAAAGCGTACAGGATTTTCAGCGCGATTGCTTGGTGATCTGCCAAAACCACTACCCTGCCGTACACAATCAGGGGATGAATCAACACCATCTGGCGAAAGCCTTTAGTCGCCGTATGAAACACACCCTCGACAACTTTCAATTGCCTTGTCAGATCGCAGCGCTAGAGACCAACGCCAGCCAGGAGGCACCTTACCAATATCGGGTCACGTGCTCGCAAGGCACAGTTTGGATCATCGCCCACCACATGATAAGCGGCGGCGGTCACTATCGAGAAAAGCTGATTGGTGAAATCCACCAATGGCAGGCCCAATATCAATACGCCATACAACCCAATGATTTACTGTTTTTAATCAGCGATCACTGGATCAGTCGTGGCCGCACCAGTCGGGAGTTAATCCATTGGTGGTTAAATCGCTTACCCGACAACCTCAATGAGTATCAACAACAGGGGGTTCATTTGTATTCGTCCCCGTCGAGCCTTGATCAACAGCTGATCGACCGTTTTGGCATTTCCCCTTGCTATGGAAAAATCGCTCACCCATTGCAATCAAAACAAAAGCAGCAACCGGTGTATAAGTATTTGCAGATGTATAAAGTCATGCAATGGCTTTGCTAAGCCGTGAACGGCCTCGATTCGGGTTACTTTTTCTTCGCTTGCTTTAACAGCCTCGCCTTCAAACGGCGTTTTTCTTCGGCTCGAGTCAGCGGCTTAACTTTATTTTGCGTTCGGCGCTGATCGTTCTCCTCCACCATGTCAGGCTTCGCTTGCCCAGGCTCAAATCCACTGACCCACTCAACCGGTAACTTGCTATCAAGTAAGGTTTCAATTTCAAATAAGCGCACGTCTTCATCTTGCGCCACCAGCGACAAGGCAACACCACTTTCCCCCGCACGACCCGTCCGGCCAATGCGATGAATGTAGTCTTCAGGTTTAAAAGGCAGCTCAAAATTAATCACCGCGTCGAGTTTAGGAATATCAATGCCCCTTGCGGCGACATCGGTGGCGATCAGAGCACGCACTTTGCCCTCTTTAAAATCGTCTAACGCTTTAATTCGTGCCCCTTGGCTTTTATCACCATTGATGAAGGTCGCCTTGATACCATCGAGTTTGAGTGATTTAACCAATGTTTCACACGCTTGTTTGGTTTTGGTAAACACGAGCACTTGCTGCCAGCGCGAGCGGCCAATCAAATAGGCCAGTAACGCCGGTTTGTTGGCCTTGTCGACTTGAATGACTTTTTGCGTCACCGTTTGCGCTGAGGTGTTGGCTGGGGTCACTTCAATCCGCACGCCATTTTCAACCCACTGCTGGGTGACTCGAGTGAGCTTTTCATCAAAGGTGGCCGAAAACAAACACGTTTGCTCTCGGTTTGGCATCTTTTTAATGATGCGTGAAATATCGGGTAAAAAGCCCAAATCGAGTAAACGGTCACCCTCATCGAGGACTAAAGCGCTGGTGTGGGCAAGGCTGACATTACCCTGATGGAGATGATCGAGTAAACGGCCCGGTGTCGCGACCAAAATATCGAGTTGGTTGAGTTGCTGCTTGGTTTGCAGACGATAACTGGTGCCGCCGTAAATCACCCCCAGGCGGATCGCTTGTTCGCCAATGTACGTTTGAATATCATCGTGGACTTGCTGAGCCAACTCACGCGTCGGCACGACAATTAATGCAAACGGCCCGACTTGATCATCGTTGAGGCGCAGGCTCAATCGATGCAAAAGCGGCAAAGCATAAGCGGCGGTTTTACCGGTGCCGGTTTGCGCCACAGCCACCATGTTGTTGAATTGCAATGCCACTGGAATGGCCTTGGTTTGAATTTCTGTTGGCTGAAGAAAACCAATTGAGGTCAATTGTTGACATAATTGCGGGGTTAAGCCCAAATCGAGAAATGAGTGTGACATGCGTGCGCTCCAGTTATTAGGCCGCGGATCATATCACTGCTTGATTGATTGAGTAAAATATTGTGAGGAAGCGGCAAGCACTTGGGGGTAAAAGTCGTTAAACACCTGGTCAAGGTGTTGTTGATGGGCGCTGAGAATCTCGCTGGTTTCGGCCAAAGGGGCTAAGCGAGGACGCCGGCGCACAATAGACAATAAGGCTCGTTTCACACTGTCGGGTTCGCGATAGTGAAGCAACCAATCTTGAGTCCACATTTTGGCGTGAAGTTGCTCGTACGCGCTTGGGATATCGGCATACCAGCTTTGCTCTATCTCTTGTTGAGCCTGCTGCGAAAACGCCTCTAAACTGTGTGGGTAACGTTGATGCCATGATTTTGCCAAACTGTGATCCCAGTAGACGTCAAAGGCGATCGGTGCATAACGGCGTAAAGGAGCTGGAAATAACGCTTTAAGGGCAACAACTTGTGGGTGTTGGTCTGTGTATCGGTCAACAAAGCGGTGTAGTAACACCCCCTGTTTTACCTGGCTAGGCAGTTGCAACGAATCGGGATGACCTTTAACGAAATCGCCGAGCAGGTTGCCGAGTTTGTCGCTTTGACAATAGTGGGCAATATCAAGGTGAGCCAAATAATTCATGATTTGTTACTTTGCTCACCTAGGGACGTTTAAAAAACATTCAGTGATACGGGTTAGTCGACGTCGCGTTCCATGTCTTGGTTAAAATCACCTGGAAACGACATACCAATTTCTAATGCATCGAGCAGTTCGAGCTCATCATTGTATTGTTCGTCTTGAATCATCTTTGTTCTCCTTGAACAGCCATAATCCATATATGGATCTCATGTCTTATCGACAATCTATATTGTTACTACGATGGCGATAACAATACAAGCGTAAGATGACAATTTTGCGACATTTTAAACGTATTCTGACCTTGCTTGAGCCGCTTTTGCCTGGTGACGGCGGGCAAGTGTCCTAAAAGCGCTCACACCCACTAGCCAAGCCCGAGTTAGTGGATGTTATGTGGCAATTCGACAAACAACTGCTCGGCTGTCTCACCGTGATCGGCAAGGTGGTGATACAAGCTGTGGGCGATGTCTAAACCACTTAAGTTGCCTTTGGCGCTGACGGTATCGGAAATCAGCCAAGCGCCGTGCTCTTGAGTCACGATTGCCGCACACACGGCTTCTTGCTGATAAAAACCGACGTACAACGAGACTTCACCGTCGAGAATAATTTGCGATAAAAACTCGACAATCATGGCTTGATCCGACTCTTGCGGCCAATGCGCTGATTGCAGTAAGGAGAAAATGATCGTCAGACGGTGAAAGTCGACCAAATAAAACTCGTCGACCTGAGGCGAGGCCGGCGAAATCGTGTCTAAGCTCAATTGAACCGTTTCTTGAGACTGGGTGTAGTGAAAATACAAATCGCGACCAATCAAACTTTCCTTGGTGGGGTAATCTACCTCGACTTGGCTACGTAGCCATTGATTTTTGCGTTGGATCAGTGTTTTGTCCGCACTTTGCTTTGCCATATCATCCTCAGTTAGGCTGGTACCACTTAATGTGTATCACGCCACATCATCAATCATTTATCCAGCAAGAGCAACCTTTGTCAGTATCGACACCTAGTTACGCAGCCAAGTCACTGTGCTATTATCTTTACTATCGATGACAAACAATGAAGTGACGATGAAAACAGTAACGATGAAAAAACTGGGATTTTCCGTGTTACTCGCGGCCACGTTAACCGCGTGTGGCGATGACGAAGTGGGTGATGTTTCTTTGGGGTTATTTACCACCAAAGACATCAAAATCAATACCCTAGTGGATCCTTTAGTCCCCGGTGTCACCTGCCACATCGCCAGTATTGAAGCGGATTTAAGCCTTGCTGACCCCAGTGATAGCGCCATCGCTTGTCGTCAAACAGGCGTGATTACCCCAGAGATGATCGCCAAAATCGACAAGTCCAGCTCAGGGGAAGTGGTGTTTAAAAAATCGAAAAGCATTTTCTTTAAGTCGATGAAAATTCGCCGTATTTTTGATAAAGAACATCAAACCCTAATGTATGTGTCCTACTCGACCAAAGAAACGTCGGGCAGCTTTAAACACAGCTTATCGACGGTGCCGCTTTGGGGCACACCCGCTTACGTTGAGCCAAGTACCCCCAACCAACCTTAAGGGTCGCATAATCAAAAGGCGCTGGCTGAGCAACTCGCTTGGCGCAAAAAAGCCACCTTCCCTGGTGGCTTATCGATGTTAACTTTGGATACGCTATCACGACCTGTTGAGAGGTTAGGTTACGGCAAAGCCACTTGTTTGTGACAACGTGACGATGTAAGCGCCGCATCGGCAATTTCTAATGCCCGGAGGCCGTCGAGGGCCCCGCACAAGGCTGTCTTACCTTCGAGCACTTCAACAAAATGTTGCCACTCTTGCTGATAAGCCTCTTGATAGCGCTCTAAAAAGAAGGCTTTGGGCACGGCACTGTGTTGCTCCTTCGCTTGACTCAAAGTCAGTAAATTTTCCGTCATATTCGCCACTTGCAACATGCCTTTTTCACCGTGAGCTTCAATGCGCTGATCATAGCCATAACCAGACTGACGACTGTTGTGAATGGTGGCCGTTGCACCCGATGGAAAAGAGAGCACGGCCACACTGGTATCGATGTCCCCAGCATCGCCAATACGCTCATCGACCATACAGGTGCCATGCGCAAAAATCTCACACGGTGATTCCCCTAACAGATAACACGCCATATCAAAATCGTGGATCGCCATATCTCGATATAAACCGCCGGATGATTTTATGTATTGCGAAGGCGGCGGCGCGGGATCGCGTGAAGTGATCACCACCGAGGCCGGCTTGCCGATCGTCCCTGCGTCGATTTTCTCTTTTAACAAACGAAATTGCGGATCAAAACGGCGATTAAAACCGAGTAAAAAAGGCACCTGAGTGCGCTCAACCGTCGCTAGACAATCGCGAACTCGGGCAATATCGAGATCAATCGGCTTTTCACAAAAAATGGCCTTTTGATGCTTAGCCGCCAGCTCAATATAATCGGCGTGAGTATCCGTCGCCGAGCAGATCACAACCGCATCAACCGAGGGGTCGTTTAACGCCTCGTCGACCGTCTGCCTTTTTGCCTCTGGATACTGAGCCATAAATGCGCTGGCAAACGTATCAAAGGGCTCAACAAGCGAATACAAACGCGATTGTGGATGGGCATCGATATTCACCGCGTGCACTTGGCCAATGCGACCTGCGCCAAATAAAGCAATATTAAACATAAAACCCCCCGCTTAGACTGTTGCGCTGAGTGAAACGTCCTCAATGGACTTGGGTTGTGGAAAGAGGCGTTGCATACCGGCCAGCATTGCAGTGGCAATCTCGACATAGTCCCCTTCCCACATTTGCTCATTGAGGTATTCGCCAGAGTAAAAGCCGTCATAACCGGTTTGTTGTATGGCATCTACCCATTCTTGCAACGGGATCTGCCCTTCGCCAATCAAACAGCCCCGTAATTCACGCTCATCTGGCCAGGCTTGGCCAACGTCAGGGCGCAGACCATCTGAAATATGCACATTGTAAATTAAGTTCGGGTCAATCGCGGCAATCTGCTCGAGCGTCGCCCCTCGGCAAGCCCATAAATGCCAAGTGTCGAGTACGAAACCAAAGTTGTCGCGGCCTACGGCATCGTGAAGGCGATAGTAATCTTCGAGCTTGGCAATCGGGGTCCACGCCGCCCCTTCGTATTGAAAGCGAATGCCGTACTTTTTGCCAATGTCGGCGATTTGGCGAATATTTTGCGCCGTCAGATCAATATTTTGCTGGCTGGTTAAGCCATTGAGGCCCTCAAACGCATTGAGCTGGATGGTCGGCGCACCAATCGCTTGAGCAAACTGGCACAGGGTTTCGGTTTCTTGAAACAATTTGGCCTGCAGCGCTTTGTCGGTCACTTCCACTTGGCCAATGATGTCAATCGCCGTGGGAACGACGCCAAATGTGTCAAGTCTTTGTTTAAACTGCTGAGCGCTTAACCCAGCTTGAATATAGCGCCACAGCTTTTCAGTGTGAATTTCAAGGCCTTGATAACCTGTTTCTTTCGCTAAACGTATATCAGATTGAATATTTGAATAGAGTGAACACATACCATGTAGAGCAAAGCGCATGGCAATCTCCTTATTTTCAGTTCCTTTTGTCTTTTTATATCAGACATTGGATGGTCGTTATTGGCGCCACAACTGCTGGCGTTGGGCGTATTATTTTGTTGTTATAGAGTAATTATTTTACTTGATGGCAGGTTAAGCTGATCGCAATAGCCTGCGCGAGGTACATAGAGGCACTCAAAGAGCGAAAGCCCATCAGCTCTCCTTCTTCCACCTCAAAGCACACCGTCATTTTACTGCCGTGTGGTGTCACTTGATTATCGGTGATACACACAATCGGCACTTGCTTGTCGGCCGCCCCGTCGATTAAAGATGAGGTTTCTTCAGCATACGGGTTATACGTGATGGCAAAAAGGGCGTCCTTGTTGGTCATTTGTGTCGAACGTGGGCCTAACATGCCACCGTGGTCATCGAGTAACACCACGTGTTTCTCCGACTTCATCAAGGCATAGTACAAGTAAAACGCCACCGGATAAGCACGGCGAGTGCCTTGTATGTAAATGGTTTGCGCTTGATCTAACACCTGCACCGCTCGGTCGAGTTTGGCGGGCGACACCGAATGCTGTAATTGCTCTAGCGCCTCAATATTCGCTGTGCCAAAGTCTTCAAAGATCGCTTGGGGTGAGTCATGAGCAATATCTTCCATTTCACGCGCCTTTAGCACTCGTTGCTTGTAATCACGTGGACGGTTAAGGTATTGCTCTTTAAACAGGGCCTGCATCGACGAAAAGCCATCAAAGCCCATCGCATTGGCAAAGCGGCTTAGCGTCGATAGCGGTACATTAGCTTGATGGGCAATCGTCGCCATAGTCTCTACCGCAACGAGCATGGGGTGCTCACTGACAAAATTTGCTACTTGTTGCAAACGTACGCTGAGCTCATCGTACCGCTTGGCAATGATCTCTTTTAAGCTGTCGAGATCTTGTGGCATGGCAATATTCTGATCTGTCATGGTTACCCCTTTTTGGTTAACGTGTCTTGTTGCAGGTAGCAGCACTCAGGCTTAAAACAACAATTCAAAGTTGCGCTTAGCCTCTTGTTGCACGTGAGGCATGGCTTTTTGCATAAAGTAAATGCGGTCAAACTTAGCGACTTCTTCATTCATATATTGACGCAAATTGTGGCCAAGGGCTTGGCGTAAACAAGTGCCAATATTAAATTTCGCCACGCGACTTTGTTTGAGTTTGACAATGTCGTCGTCGCGAATACCACTGGTCCCATGGATCACTAATGGTACCTCGACCAGGCCAGCAATGCGATCTAAGCGGCCAAAATCTATCGTGCTGGTCGGCTCGGTCAAACGGTGAATGTTGCCAATCGAAATCGCCACACAATCGACCCCAGTTTCATTGACAAAACGCTGGGCATCTTCAGGCTCGGTGTAAATGGTTTTGATGTGATCGCGCCCTTCATCATAAGGTACCGACCCCACTTCCCCTTCAACCGATGCACCGAGGGCGTGAGCCACTTCAACCACTTTTTTCGTGCGAGCAATGTTTTCGTCCAATGGCAATTGAGAGCCATCGAACATCACCGAACTAAAGCCGGCTTTTAACGCGCGAAATACGATGTCTTCTTGATACGTGTGATCCAGGTGCAAGCACACGGGGACACTGGCCTGGTGAGCCAAGTTCAAAAACATCGCCGCCGCAGTCTCAACGCCATAAAAGTCCGCCACGTCTTTATTGCAGGCGATGATCACCGGATGGCCGGTCTCTTCTGCCGCTTGCACCACGGCTTTTGCGTCTTCATAGCCGAACACGTTAAAACAAGGCACAGAATAATTGCTACTGGCCGCTTCTGGTAATAATTCTTTTAACGATACCAACATAGTGTTTCCTTACTTGAATTTCGCAATCATATCTTTGATACCGGGAATGGTTTCAACTTGATATTCGTGATTAGGGTCAAAGTGTTGCATCAGTGATTTATCAGTCGCACCGACAATGATCGTGAAGTAGTACATCTCATACCCCGGTGCCGCAACGCTTGGGTGGTAGCCTTTATCGATGGCAATCACCGACCCAGTTCGAACGTGATACACGGGGCCATAGTCGTCTTCGTGTTCGTAAAGAAATTGCGCGCCGAAGCCAAAGTCTGGGTTGAAGCGGAATTGATACACTTCATCGTACTTGGTTTCGCGACTGCCATCGGGCTTAACGCGATCGACGTCGTGTTTATGCGGCGGAAAGCCTGACCAGCCACCCGCGCCGACGGTAAAGAGCTCACTGACCAACAAGCGCCCTCTTTGCTCAGAATTTGACTGGCCGAGAACGTGTTTAATTTTGCGATGGGTTTTGGTGTCATCGGAGCCATATTGAACAATATCGACCTCGTCTTGGCGCACGCAAAATGGCGTGAGAGACGCCTCAAATTTGCCACCGGCAATCATGATGTCGGCTTGCTCACTGACGCAGGTAATTTGAGCGCGATACCCCACCGGTACATAAACCGATTCGGGGTTGCCTTCCCAGACGGATTTACGCTGGCCAATGTTATCGTAAGTGACAACGTCACTACCGTTACTCACCTGGATGGAACAGGTCCCACCCGCCAACACGATCACGCTCTCATACCCTTCGACAAGGTGGTCAAATTGCTCGCTTTGTTTGAGGTACACTTGATTGAAATAACACAGCGGCGTCACGTCATCGTTGATATCAATAATTGGCTGGTTTTGGTTATCAAAAGGGGGAATATGCTTACCCATGGTATTGTCCTTCTCGTTTGACGGTATCCATTGACTCGAGCGTTGTTCTTAACTTGCTAAGCCAATGGCGACCGTCGTGTCTTCTTAATAAGGGAGATTATTAGCCGCGGTGTTTTTCAGTGTGGTTGGCAATAAATTCAAACAGCGCGTCTTTGCTCGGCATGGCCTCAGTGCAACTGTCGCCACTGACATTGATGGCCGCGGCCGCAGAGCCATTGCGAACGCCTTCTTCTAGGCTGCCACCGTGTGTCAACGTCCAAATCAGACCGGCAGCGAACGCATCACCCGAGCCAAACGGCTTATTGGCTTTGACTTTGAAAATACCCTGGGCAAACTTTTCTTGCCCCCGCGAGTAGACTTTTGAGCCCAGCTCACCGGCTTTGATCACCACCACCTGTGTGTGCTTTCTCAGAAAGCGAGCGGCGGTCTGGTCATCATCACCGTTGCCGGGCGCTTCAATGGTTTCCATCATGTCAAACTCTTCGCGGTTGCCGATCACGATATCGGCCAGCCCCGCGGCAACATCGTAGTACAGGGCCGCATCGACATCGCTGCGCCAAGAGTAAGGACGGTAATCGACATCCAAGACCACTTTGGTGTTCACTTTGCGCGCACACTCCATCGCCAGCAAGGTTGCCTCACGGCTCGGGCTTTGTGCTAACGCGGTGCCTGTCACCACCAAGACTTTCGCTGTTGCTAGGTAGTTTTGATCAATGTCTTCTGGCGCCAGTGTCAAATCTGAGGCGTTGTTGCGATAAATCAGGACCGTACAGTCTTTGGGCTTCATTTCAGTAAAGGCCACAGAAGTACGCGAGCCACTGGCATCGCTTTTCATGCCGGTTAGATCAATGTTTTGCTGACTCATATAGCGTTTTACGTAGTCGCCAAAAGCATCTTGTGCCACGCAGCTAATAAAGCCAACGCGCCCGCCTAATTTGCTGATGCCAACCGCAATATTGGCCGCCGAGCCGCCGACAAACATATTAAATCCCGAGATATCCGCCATGTCGGTATTGGCTTCACGCGCGTACAAATCGACGCCAGCTCGGCCAAGGACAATGGCGTCCAATGGGCGTTGTTCTTCAAATGTAAAACTTGTCATTGTTCACCTCAACGTTATTGCATGTCGACCCAGATGGCACCGGCATCGGCCGATTCGACACATTTTTCACACAAGCGCACCCCATTGATCCCCGCATCGATATCGGGAAACCACGCGTTTGATAGTGCGCGTTGGTCATCTCGATTCGCCGCATCAAACGCAAACGCGTAACGGCGATATAAGTTGGCCCATGAGTCAAAGTAGCCTTCACTGTGACCACCGCCGACGCGATTGGTATTGACGCCCTCGTTCTCTTTGTGCAGGTAATCCATCCCTCGCTCTAAGATCTGAACCGGTTTGCCTTGTTGCTCAAAACGAAGTTGGTTTGGGTATTCATCCCACCATTCCAGTGAGGCCTTCGCGCCGACAATGCGGATCTTCTGTTGATGCATTGAACCGGCATTGACCGATGACGCCCAAAGCGTGCCAACCGCGCCATTGTCAAATTGCATCATGACATGGGCGTTGTCTTCGAGTGGTGCTCTTGAAGCAATGAAGCTTTGGCGCATACAGGCTAAGCGCTCTAACTTGAGCCCAGTGATAAATTCAGCCAAAAAGAAGGCGTGTGTGCCGACGTCGGCCAAGACAAACGTAGGGCCCGAAGTTTCAGGTTGAACTCGCCATTTCAGGCCTGGGTCGTTTTTTTCGTACTCTTCGTTATTAAAGCCATGAGCAAACTGAGTGTTGACGATGCGAATGTCGCCAAGCTCACCGCGAGCCACCATTTCTTTGGCCTGGTGCACCATAGGAAATCCGCTGTAACCGTACATCACCGCGATCAAACACTGGTTGCTCTGTGCAATGGCTTTGAGCTCGAGTGCTTGCTCAGTCGAAAACGTAATGGGCTTTTCGCACACCACGTGTAACTTGGCCTCAAGCGCGGCTTTGCAAATCTCATAGTGAGTAAAGTTTGGCGTGGCGACCGACACCACTTGAATGCCGTCTTCTCTTTGCGATTCTTGCTCAAATAGGGTTTGGTAATCGGCGTAACAACGCTCTGGGTCTAGCCCTAGATTGACGCCAAATTCACGGCCGCGCTCAGCATCGATATCAAATGCCCCCGCCACCAATTGAAATAGGCCATCTCGTGTGGCGGCGTTGCGATGTGAGTAGCCGATTTGACTGCCGCGGCCACCACCCACCATCGCCCAGCGCAGCGGTGCGTCCAATTTAATTTCTTCATTAAACATTTCTGTCTCCTTATCGACGCTTTGGATAAAGCCCGATATTCACTCGCGGGCTAAACGCCGCGGCGCTGATTCACTCGGCCTTCTTGCCAGTCGGCCACTTTTTTCTCTGTCTCTGGGTTATCGGTCACTTCAGGTAGGCCAACTTCCCACCAACAATCGCATTTCGACCACGCCGCAGGCGAAACCGGATCGATATCGACCACAATGACATAAGTGCGGTCTGCGGCTTTGGCTCTGGCAAAAGCGGCGTCAAATTGATCCACCGAGGTTAATTTTTCACTGATCGCCCCCTGGGCACGAGCGTGCATCGCAAAGTCGACTCTCGCGGTTTCCCCATCTGGGCGGCGACAATCGTCGAGTAGGTTGTTAAACGACGCATTACCCGTGTTGTTTTGCAATTTGTTGATCACCGCAAAACCGCCGTTATCACAGACGACAACAATCATTTTATGACCGGTTAACACCGATGAATAAATGTCGGAATTTTGAATTAAATAAGAGCCATCACCGACTAACACCACCACATCGTTATCTGGGTTGGCAATTTTAGCCCCCCAACCACCGGCGATTTCATACCCCATGCAAGAGAAGCCAAATTCAATATCAAACTTGCCAATTTGGTAGTTTTGCCAGTTCATGGACAGCTCTGCCGGCAAGCCGCCCGCGGCGGTCAATACCGTATCCCCAGGCTCCATGGCACGATTGACTTTGCCGATGACTTGCGCATACGACCCCAGCCCTGGCAGCAACTCTCCCTCTTTGGGGTGAGTGCGTTGATGCACCTGTGCTTTCCATTGCTCGGCTTGGGTTTTCGCTTCTTTGGCCCACGCTTGGTCTGCTTGAAAGTCACCTAATTGCTCTGACAAGCCGATCAAACCGCGCTGCGCATCGGCACGAATGGTCAATGCGCCGTGTTTAATCGCATCAAAGCGCGCCACATTGAGGGTGATAAGGCGCATCTTCTCGTTGCGAAATACCGTCCATGAGCCGGTGGTAAAGTCTTGTAGACGGGTGCCGATCGCCAAGACAACATCGGCTTTAGCCGCCATGTGGTTGGCCGAATCTGAGCCCGTGACCCCAATCGGCCCGGCGTTGAGGGGGTTGTCTTGCAATAAGCAAGCGCGGCCGGCAATGGTTTCGACCACGGGAATATTGTGCTGGCTGGCAAACTCAGCCAGGGTTTGAGTGGCCAAGGAGTAATGCACGCCGCCGCCGGCAATAATCAAAGGATGCTTGGCCTGTTTTAAGACTTCGGCCGCTTGTTCAAGCTCGACTCGCTCGGCTTCTGGGCGGCGAATTCGATGGATTTTTTCGGCAAAGAAAGCCACTGGGAAATCATAAGCGACCCCTTGAATGTCTTGTGGCAGACCGATAAACGCTGGGCCGCAAGTCTCTGGGTCTAACATGGTGTCAATCGCTTGAGGCAGCGAGTGCATTAATTGGGTCGGCGAAATAATGCGGTCCCAGTAACGGGTTAACGGCTTAAAGGTATCGCTACAGGTCACAGACGGATCATTAAAGTTTTCTGGCTGTTGCAAGACCGGATCCGGCAAACGGCTGACGTAGGCATCACCAGAGATGAGTAGCACGGGTAAACGGTTGGTGTGTGCGATACCGGCTGCGGTCACCATATTGGTTGAGCCTGGGCCAATTGAGCTGGTGGCAATACCAATACGCTGTCTGCGATTGGCTTTGGCGTAAGCAATGGCTGCCGTCGCCATCGATTGTTCGTTTTGACCGCGCCAAGTCGGTATTTGGTCTTCAATATTTTTTAACTGCTGGCCAAAGCAAGTTACATTACCATGGCCAAAGATGGCGAAAGCAGCACCAAACAATTGCTCTACCTGACCATCGATAAGAATTTTTTGTGCCGCTAGGTATTTTGCTAGCGCCTCTGCTACTGTTAATCGCAACGTTTCCATTGAGTCACTCCAACTTTGTGTTGACTGAGTTCGTGCCAGTTCTGTTCAGTGAGATGCGACAGAGTGAATGAGATTCACCCTGCCTCATCTGGGTGTTTAAAGTCCGTATTTTTGCGCGTAACCGGTGATGTTTTGGTAGCCAGTCTTGGCGTAAGTCAATGGGTGCGCTTTAGCCGGGTCTTGTTCGGCTTCCACCAGTAGCCAGCCGGAATAATCACGCGCTTTTAAAGCGGCAAACACGTCGTCGTAATCCACATCGCCGGTGCCCGGTACGGTAAAGACACCATCGAGTACCGCATCTAAAAACGATTTATCCGCGTTGCGGGCTTTTTCCATTACCGCGAGGCGCAGATCTTTAAAGTGCATGTGCCCAATGCGATGCCCCCAACGTTCAATCATCTTGACGGGGTTACCACCACCATAGGTAATGTGGCCTGTATCTAGGGTTAAAAAGACCGACTCACCGGTGCACTCCATCAACATATTGATGTCGTCTTCGCTTTCACAAATGGTGCCGACATGGTGATGAAAAGAGAGCTTGATACCGTGTTCATTGAGCAGGTAATCGCCAACTTTGGTGATTTTGTCGCCGTATTCTTGCCATTGTGCTGGGGTCAGGATCACGCGTTTTGAGAGTGGGATACGAATATCACCGTGGACGCTGTTGCTCACTTCACCGTACACCATGGCTTTACAACCCGCTGCTTTTAACAAAGCGATGTGAGATTGCATGGCGTCAATTTCTTGCTCTGGGGTGTTGATCATTAAATTGCCGCTAAACCAGCCCGACGCCAGTTCTAATCCGTGCTTGTTGAGTAAAGGCACGAGAACCTCAGGATCTCTTGGGTATTTTGTGCCCATTTCGGTGCCAGTAAATCCAGATTGCGCAATTTCACTTAAGCAGGTTTCCAATGGGATCTCTCCGCCAAGCTCTGGCATGTCGTCATTGGTCCATGTTAAAGGGCTAATTCCATACTTCACGTTGCTCATTTTTTTCTCCAACGATTTTTTTATCAATGTGTTTAAGCCAGGAATCAAACAAAACGAGTGTTGTAGGGCACGTGTTCAAAGTTTGCTTCACTGCCAATAACCCTACCTGAAAAAATTAGAAAATGAAAAATATTTTTCAATTGACAATAACAAAAATAACCACAGTAAAAAAATGAAACAAAGCCATGTGCAACAAGGGTTTTTATTGATTTTCGCCTGGGATCGCATTTTTATAAAAACAAATAAAAACAATGAGTTAAACATAACCATTGCGATGAAAAATATTTACTAAAATTTGATCCAATTAACGTTTTTAACAAATTTTAACATTTAGCCTTGGTTTTAAAGCTCGCGATTCCTTATGATTGAAAAACCAGCAATGAAAAATAATTTTCAAACACAAACTCATTGCTTTGGTCATACCAGTCTAATGAAAGTGTGCGGTCAATTAACCCAGTGGTGATAGCCCGCGATTGAGTGACACTGGTATCGCGCCCAAACTCGTACCCTACATCGAGTGGGACATGGCTTTCCTCGACCGTTCATCGGTCTCGAGGTTAAGTAACTCCACAAAAGGAAACAAAACATGGAAACGACAACTCAGACAAAGAAGTACAAACACAACTTTGCCTATATCATTAGGATATGCTCCATCGCCGCGCTCGGCGGGATCTTACTTGGCTATGATACTGGGGTAATTTCAGGGGCGATTGGCCCTATTCGCGAATACTTTTCACTGTCTTCGATTGAAACCGGCTGGGCAGTCTCAAGTGTGGTATTGGGGTGTATCGTTGGTGCGGTCAGCGCCGGTTGGTGTGCCTTGCGTTACGGACGACGAAAAACCCTTTTCATCGCCTCCATTTTATTTATCGTTTCGGCCGTAGGCTCAGCGGTTGCCCCCAATTTTAGCTTTTATATCTGGCTGCGTATTATAGGCGGTGTCGCCGTCGGCCTTGCGTGTGTGGTCTCGCCGATGTACATGTCTGAAGTGGCGCCGAAGGATTTTCGCGGCCGCGCGGTCAGTATGTTTCAGCAATCTGCTGTGGTGGGTCAAACCGGGGTTTTTTATGTTAACTACTTAATCTCAAAAGGGATGTCTGAAGCTTGGCTGACGGATTTAGGCTGGCGCTGGATGCTGGCATCAGAAGTGGTCCCGGCTGTCTTGTTCGCCTGTTTGCTGTTTTTGATCCCTGAATCACCACGTTGGTTGGTGCTACAAAATCGTCTGGCTGATGCCAAGAAAACCCTATCTCGAATTTCCAATCCAGAGCATGCCGATCGCCTCATCAAAGAGATCCAGCAATCGTTGCTCAGCACTAACACTGCAGATGGCAAACAAGTGAGCCTACGCTCACCGATTTTATTCGCCATTCTAATCATTGGTACCTTTATTGCGGCGGCGCAACAATTAACCGGCATTAATGTGATTTTGTACTACAGCCCAGAGATCCTCAAACCCATTACTGGATCAACCGAAAGCGCCTTATTCCAAACCACGTTTATCGGGGTGGTGTTCATCGCGGGTAATGCGTTGGGTATGTATTTAATTGACCGTGTCGGCCGCCTACCTCTAATGAAGTACGGCACCATTGGCTGTGCCATCGGCATGCTGATTGTGGCTCAAGTCCTATACAGCAATACCACAGGCTACGCGGCGCTCTTTGCTTTGTGTCTTTACGTGGTGTCTTATGCGTTGTCGTGGGGCTGCGCGTGTTGGACCATTATCTCAGAGATCTTCCCGAACAGCATTCGCACACGGGCCATGTCGATTGCCGTGGGCGCACAGTGGTTTACTGGCTTTGTCGTCACCCAAACCTTCCCGATGCTCAATGACAATGCGTATTTGAAAAGTGAATTTAACGGCGCGTTCTCATTCTGGCTTTTCGCTGGCCTATCGATCCTGTGTATGTTGGTGGTAGTTAAGTATGTACCTGAAACCAAAGGCATTAGCTTAGAGAAAATGGAAGACACCATGGCAAAAAAATTGGGCAAGGAGTCAAAAGCCGCATCGACTGAGGTTCAAGTCTGATCGGCACTCATCAATCAAGCTTAAAAACAGAGTCATTGACTCTGTTTTTTTGTTGCCCGATTAAGCAACACCGTCCTCAATCGCGCGGGATTTTTTGCTACACTATGATCAAACACCAGCTCAAGGAGCGCTTTTGTCTCAGTCGACACTCACCATCGCCAGTGCCAATCTGCTTAATTTTTTAGCACCACCGAACGCTTATTATCAATTCGACAATATTTACGAACGCGAGCAGTGGCAAGAAAAATGCCGCTGGACTCAAGCCCAGCTGCGCGAGCTAGACGCCGATATGATTGGTTTTCAAGAAGTGTTCAGTGCCGATGAGTGTCAGCGTTTATGCCAAGCGATTGGCTACCCTTTTTTCGCCACCGTCGATACCCCACACGTCGAAAGTGATTATATTTATTCTCAGCCAGTGGTGGCTCTAGCAAGCCGTTATCCAATAACGCAAGTGTCCGGGCTAGAGAGTCAACGTCTTGATGCGCTACCCGCTTCATTTACCCCGTTTAGCCGCACGCCTTTGTTTGCGACAGTCGACGTGCCTCTGTTTGGAAGCGTGGCGGTTTACGTCTGCCATTTAAAATCACAACGGCCAATGGATGATCAAGACGACCCAATAATGGCACGCTGGCTCTCTCACCAGCAGCGCGGGCAAGAAGCGGTCATGCTGCGTTTATTAGCCAACCGTCAATACCAAAAAGAGCCGATGCCCACCCTCTTAGTCGGTGACTTTAATCAATCTTTAGACAGTACCATCACTCAAGCCTTAATCGATAACCCTTCAACTGAGCTCGACGCTTTAGCACTCAAGGATTGTTGGCAGCAACGCCTTCAAGATGCCTCTGAGCGCCGCGCCACTCACTATCACTTTGCCAAAGGGAATGTGTTGGATTATATCCTTTGCTCACAAGAGTTTGACCCCGCCCACCCTCGTTCAATCGCCACGCTGATCGATTACCGGGTTTGCGACCAGCATTTGGTAAACCCCATTTACGAGCGTGATCGCCAAGCCAGTGATCACGCCTTTATCGCCGCCAAGTTTGCGTTTTCGTTAACTTAGCCACGAACGAGGTGACTTTAGACCTCAATACCAGACTAACAATAAGAGATGAGTCATTGTTCGGTAAGCTTTACTCATCAACGCCCTACATTGTACATAACGCCAACCAAGTGTTTCTTTAGTGGGTTTGTGAACCAAGGATAGGCGTGTTGATCCGCCACATCAATTAAACATCGGTGACATGCCAAAACCGCCTTGATTAAATAAAATCACCGCCACTAGCATTAACAACAACCCCGCCGCCATACGCAGCCATGGCCATAGATTAATCCGCGTCACGCTTGAGTCTTTTAAATACAAGCGGACAAATTTACGTCCCGATACCGTCATCAGCGCAATGCTTGAGGTGGTGATGGCGGTGCCGATGGCCATCAAAAAACTGCTGACCACACCCAACCAATAGACATCGGCCAAATTGGCGAAAAACAGCACTAATATCGCTCCGGTGCACGGCCGTAAGCCAATACTGATCACCATGGCGGCGTACTCTTTAAGCGTGGTTGCCTGATTGAGCTCGTCGGCGGAGGCTAAGTGTTTGTGACCACAACCGCAATCAGCACTGTGTTGATGGTCGTGAGAGTGATGGTCATGGTGATGGTCGTGATTGTGATTGTGATTGTGATTGTGATTGTGAGTATGATCAGAAGCGCGGCCGCGGCGCCATTGCTTTATCCCCTGCCATACAATGTAACCGCCGAGTAAAAACACCCCGGCATAACTGGCGTGGAAGAACTGATTGACCACACTATTTAAGTGGCGCATCGACGCTTCAAGCACCAATAAGACGCCTGTCACTAACACAATCGCCGTCACCGCTTGCACCAATGCCGAGATGACGGTGATATAAAGCCCAATTTTGATTTTGGTATTGTGGGTGGCCAAATAGGTACTCACCACCACTTTGCCGTGACCAGGCCCCAATGAGTGGAACATGCCATACAAAAAGCTAATTTGCGCCAATTGCCACATGGATTCGCGGTTTTGATGGGTGAGATAGAGCAACTCACTCATTTGATTGACCAGTTGTTTTTGCCATTGGAGCGAGGTAAGCAAAATGGTTGGCCATTGCAGCCATATGCCATAACCGGCAGCAACAAGAGCGATTAAGGCCACACTTTGCCATATCACCTTAAAAGCTCGTTTGGTTTGAGCAGGTGCTATCGGCGCCGCTGAGTCGGCCTCTTGGTGTGATGATTCAGATTTAGAATGAGAAACGGGCGACATAACAGATTCCTTTGCCAGCCTTAAGATGGCTCACAGGTAATTTTGGCAGTTTGAGTGAAGAGTTGCCCCAGCGCGTCGTCAGGGTCCGCGTCGGCGGGAATCGACATCGCATAACTGACTTGTTTGGGCGTTGGATTGGGCTCAATAATTTGGGCCTGACAGTGAGAGCGCAACGTGTCTGATAATCGCAATGGGTGCTTATCGTCCCACGACATATCAACGTAATAAGTGGGATCAAAAATCTTGAGGGTGAGCGAGTTGCCATTAAAGGGATACGGCTTGACCAAGGGCAAATCAAAGCGCAATGTCGCTTTGCCTTTGTCCATAGTGAGAGTGGCGGTGTCGACTTGTTGATAGCGGATCGGCGTTTTGCCATCAGGTTCAAAAAAGTAGGTAAAGTAGTGGCTCGACAGCATATTATTGATAACAGATAAGGCCACCTTGTGCAGGGTGTTTTCTCGCTGCTGTGCTGACATGTCTTCACCATCAAGCATGTAGGCCGTGGTCATCGGATCAAAGGTCCACGCCATATGAAACCCCGTGATTGATTGGCCATCCCCTTCAATCGTAGTGGTGGTGTCAATCCAAGAGTGTGGATGAGCCCAAGCCGTGCTGGTGGTCATCACTAATACCATGAAGGCGCCGCAAACGCTGCCCTTTTTAAACCAATACCCCAAACCCATATTCACCACATTAACAAATAAAACTAAACATTAGGTATTTTTTCGACACCTCTCGAGCGAGTTTGTTCCTTTTGAGCCATACCAACTCACGTCCAACTGGGTTGGGTTTCCACCTTGTTCCCCAACCCGTTATTGGCTTACTTTTGCATGCTCCTCACCATGACTTCCACATTGTGTTTAAAGGCATGGGCATAGGTGTCGGCCTCTTCTCCTGATTGAGATAAGGCCTCTGGGAATAACTCACCGCCGTGTTTTGCGCCGCTGGCTTTGGCAATTTGCTCAACCAGTCGCGGGTCGGTTTGGTTTTCAATAAAGTAAGCCGAAATGTTCTCTGACTTCAGCTGATTGATGAGCTCAGCCACGTCTTTTGCGCTGGCTTGGGC
This sequence comes from Vibrio sp., assembly GCA_041587235.1. Classification (GTDB taxonomy): domain Bacteria; phylum Pseudomonadota; class Gammaproteobacteria; order Enterobacterales; family Vibrionaceae; genus Vibrio. The sequence continues at coordinate 22 of JBFGYW010000023.1, read as the reverse complement.
TTCTGTCGATACACCGACGGGT
>JBFGYW010000022.1:0-27380 GCA_041587235.1 Vibrio sp. | reverse complement strand
TGAAATTCAAGAAGCTCGCCGCGTTCTGAAACACCACCAATGCCGACAATGGCAATATCTGCTTTAAAAGATTGAAAAAATTGCTGAGTCAATAGCCCACCCATATCTCGGTGTTGATGACGTAAACGCCCCCCAGCAACCCAAACGTCAATATCCGGATACTCAGATAAATAATTAATGGCATCGAGATTGTTGGTCACAACAGTGAGAGAAACGTCGAATGGTAATAAATGAGCAAACTGGGCAACAGTCGACCCATAACCTAAAAAAAGAGTGCTTCCTGACACAATTTCAGCTTGTGCCGCAACGCTGATTTTCCGTTTCACTCCGGCGTTTGTGACTGCTCTTTGGCTAATGGAAAGATTATCTCGTGCCGGTGGTAATGTAATTCCGCCATGCTGCTTTCGCGCTAAACCAACTTCACACAAAGCATTGATGTCTCGTCGAATCGTTTGTGCTGTAACAGCAAAAGTTTTGGCCAAGTCATCTGTCAATAGACTACCGTGCTGATTGAGTAGATTAAGAATTTTCTGTTGCCGTTGTTCCATATATTCAAATGAACCCATTCCTGTTTTCAAATGAATATAAATGTTCACTGTGTCATTTAGGTTTCATTTATGTGATTAAACAATGATCAAATGATGATCTCTTCAGAGACATTCACTTCACCATTATGTTGCAATGATGGTGTGATGGAGATGGACGTCAACGACGACCTTATAACTGAAAGGGGAGGATTTTTCTTACATTACAATGTGTTCATCAGACTTTTAAGATCTTCAAGAATGACGAAGGCCACCACATTAAAAAGTTCATATGAACATTGATGACACGATTTTACTCATACCTGTGCCAATGTCGATTCGAGGCTTATCTTGCGTGCCTAAAATGCCGGCGATTTCGTCTAACGAGAACCCAGCCACACGCCCCAATGAGATCAATTCCAGGCGCTCTATAATATTGTCGGCAAACACTCTGCGGATCCCTTGCCGACCAACAGAGCGGATCAAACCTTTTTCTTCATAAAAGCGCAACGTGGATGCAGGAATACCCGATTTTTTGGCGACTTTAGAAATGTCCATACAGCCCTTGACTTAAAGTGAACTTGAAGTTGTAAGCTATCACAATCGTTAAAACGACACCAGTTAAGGAACCGTTATGCAACATCTCTTTTTTGTTATGATCATCGGAATCGGCGCCACGGCCATTATGGACTTGTGGGCGATATTGAGAAAACGATTGTTCAATATTGCGCCAACCAATTGGGCAATGGTTGGGCGTTGGATTGCTCACATGACACAAGGCACCTTTAGCCACGCCGCCATTGCACAAGCAAAGCCCATGCGTTTTGAGCGATGGATTGGATGGGCGGCCCATTATGTGACTGGGGTTGTCTACGCCGCACTCTTAGTGATGATCTGCGGACCAACGTGGATTGCAGCGCCATCAATTGGCCCTGCACTTGCGTTTGGAATTGCCACCGTTGTCGCGCCCTTTTTTCTCTTACAGCCCGGTATGGGCGCTGGTGTGGCAGGCTCTCGAACGCCCAACCCTAACGCGATTCGATTGCACAGCGTAATTAATCATGCTGTGTTTGGCTGTGGGCTGTTTCTCACCGCACTGGCGCTGCAATGGGTAGCCGTTTAGTCGATGTTAAGCATACTAACAAACGCCGCTCTGGTGAGCGGCGTCATTATTATACCAAAAGCAACCAAATACCGAGGCGTAGGCTAAGCCACGGCACTGGTGCTCTCATCACGGGCTAACGTGCTCGGCGCGATAGACGATACCACCCCATCGCCTTGAAAATACAAACGCTTATCACAATATCGCTCAAGCTCTAACTGGCTGTGGTTGACCAAAATCAACGCGCAACCGATCTCTTGAACACATTCCATCAACAGCGCCATGGTCTCATGGGCGATGTGCGGGTCTAAGCGCGTGGTCGGCTCATCGGCGATCAACAGCTTAGGCTTTAACAGCAGCGCGCGTAAAATCGCCACCCGCTGCAACTCACCGCCCAACGCGGCAACCAACAAGAGAAGTATTTTTTTCATGACTAATGAAACAGTGAAAGATAGATTGGATTGATATGTTATATTATAACAAAGGTGTAAATTAATCTTTTCATCGCGCCAATTCTTTTGCGATTTAGCCAAACTGCGACTCGAGCTGCCATTAGACTAAATGACTATACCTAAAAAATTAAGCAACAATAAAAACAATATAACCAATTGAATTTAATATTTTTTATGTGAACCTACCCTCACAGCTTCCCTGCCCTTTATCGCCCTGTTCGACTTTTTGCTTACTTCAATCACGAGCCAACTCACTTACGATGAACGTGTCAACAAAACATGCGAGTGACCAAAAAGTCAGGAGAGACAATGACAATAAAAAAAACCAGCCCCAATGACAGCTACCAGGATTCACACCGCCCTTCTGCCGAGTTTGCAACTCGTGATGAGTACCTCAATCATGAATTGCAAGCAATGCGTCCTAAACGTTGGCGTCCTAATCTTCCTTTTCGCGATTACCGCTTTGAATTTGAGGACATGATCCCTGCCATGGCCGGTACAATTGGCAAAATTGTGATGGTCGGTGCGATTGCTGCCACCTTCGCGGCTCAACTTGGATTAGGCGATGGCTTTATTTTGGAAAACGTTCGTTATGAACTCATGATTGTCGCCATCTTTATCTTACTTTTCTCCGGTTTTATTTTACCTACTGCCAACCTCCCTGGTACCCACGGCCCTCTCATTCCCCTCATTCCGATTGTGGTTGCAGCAGGGGGACACCCAATGGCCTTTGGCTTACTCATCGGTATTTTTGGCTTTATTCTCGCCATCAGCAAAGGAGGCAGCTTATTAGCGCGTTTAACTAGCCCCGGCGTATGTGGTGGGTTATTACTCTACCTCGGATTTATCGGTACCACTTCACAAGTAAAAAAACTCTACAACTGGGCGGAAAGTATCGACATGAGCCACATCGCTTTTATTGTGATCTTGGCAACTATCGTTTTGTACGCGTTACTGGAACATTTTAAAAAGCGCTGGTTGGCCGTGCCACTTAGCTGTTTACTCGGTGGCGGTTTGGCTTTTGCACTCGGCGCCCCTTTTGAGTTTAAAACCGCGCCAGGGTTACCAAATATGAATCCGGCTTATTGGTGGGGTGAAAATACCGGCTGGATGTTAGGGTTGCCAACTCTAGAAAGCTTTATTGTGGTATTGCCTTTTGCGGTTCTGGCGGTTGCTATGTGGTCTCCTGACTTTTTAGGCCATCAGGTATTTCAAAAAATCAGCTACCCAGAAAAGACCGAAAGAGTGCAAATGAACATTGATGACACTATGGTCAGTGCTTCAGTGCGACAAACCTTTGGTTCTTTGTTCGGCGGGGCTAACTTCACCTCTTCATGGGGAACTTACATTGTACCCGCCGCGATAGCTAAGCGCCCCATTCCGGCTGGCGCGATATTGACTGCCCTGTTTTGTGTCATCGCCGGGGTGTGGGGCTATCCAATGGACTTAGCTATCTGGCAACCTGTGTTGTGTGTGGCCTTGATCGTCGGGGTATTTTTACCACTGTTAGAAGCGGGTATGGAAATGACTCGCCAAGGTAAAACGACACAATCTGCTGCTATCGTGGTGTTTTCATCCGCGCTGGTCAACCCGGCATTTGGCTGGTCTCTGACGATGTTACTCGACAATTTGGGTTTAATAGGCTGTAAGGAACGCAGCGCCGAGCTCAATTCGATGAGTCGCTGGGTGATCCCATTGATCATGTTTTTAGTCCTCACCGTGGTCATGGCTTTGGTTGGCTTACTGCCTGGTATTCCAGCTCTGATGGCCAGTTTTAGAATGTAACGTAAACATAACTCACAGCCTTGTAAAAATAAAAAGCCAGTCACTTCATTATAGTGACTGGCTTTTGTTGGTACTTGAGCTTAAGAAAAAGCCTATATTACGCGCCGTTGCGCTTCGCAAAATCAATCATAAACTGAGCCAGTGTAGCGGCATTGTCTTCGGTCACACCATTGTAAAGGCTGGCGCGAAGGTAATCACCGACACCAAATGGGGTTAATGTACGCAAACCCACCATGCCTTTTTCCCAGCTTTCAATTAAAAACTGATTAGTCAGTGCCTCGTCGCCACCACTGATATTAAAGGGCACATTCATACGACTGCGTAGCGATTTATCTGTAACCGGAGTGCCATAAAACCCGTTAGAAGCATCAATGACGTCATACAATGTTTTCGCCTTGGCCATTGAGCGTTTTTCACATGCTTCAATGCCGCCATTTCGTTCAAGCCAATGCATTAAAAAGCCGACGACTTCAATGTTAAAGGTGGCTGGGGTGTTCCATAAATTACCCGCTTCGCAATTGGTCGTGTAGTTAAAAACCCCAGGGCAAAGCGGGGATGCCTTACCGAGCAGATCTTTTCGCACAATGGTCATCGTTAGTCCAGGATGACCGATATTTTTTGATGCGCAGGCAAACAAAACACCAACGTTGGCTTCTTGCCAGTCTATTGGCTTGGTTGAAAAATCCGAACTGGCATCCACAACCAAAGGGATATGTTGACGTGATTCTGGTAATTTGGGTAAGCGGTGCAACTCAATCCCATTAACGGTTTCATTTGAACACAAGTAAACGTATTGGCTGTTAGGATCGATCGCCTCTTCACTCAATTCTGGAAACGTCGTGTAGGTTCCTGTTTTAGGGTCTTGTGCGTCAATGGTTTGCACCTGACAATAGCGGCTTGCTTCATCGCGACCTCTAGCAGACCAGGTGCCGTTCACCACGTAGGTTGCAATATCCGATGAATGCTGACACAAATTTAAAGGCAGTGCTGCGAACTGCCCGTGGCCACCACCATGGGTAAACAACACTTCGTAGTTTTCAGGGATATTCATGACGCGTCTCGATACGGCCACGACATCAGATAAAATTTTCTCAAACTCAGGGGCACGATGAGACATCGCCAATGAGGTAATACGGTTTTTTTGAAAGCTGTCGGCAATTTCTTGTTCGACTTCTTTTGGTAAGCCTGTTGGGCCTGGGCTGAAGTTGATCACGTTTTCAGAAGGTGCCGTTGTGCTTAGTGAACCGACAAGAGCGGGATGTTGTGCTGTCATAATCTTTGTCTTCCAATGTCTGTTTTGTTATCTGTTTGGGCCGAGCGAAAGCCCAGTACAATAGGTGTCATACTGTTGAGTGTATAAAACGGTCTTGAGTGTCGTTAACCCAGTGAAGTTGCTACTTGGGTTTAATTGGAACGACGAAGACAGGGATACGCGAGCGCGCTAATACCCCTTTGGCAACACTACCGAGAAAAGTTTCTACAAAGCCTTTTTCGTGGGTACCCATCACGATCAAATCCACATTTAGATCTCGTGAGGTTTTTAAAATGGCTTCGGTTGGGAAAGACTCAAGGATCTGAATCGATTTAATTTTATGCTGAACCCCTTGTAGTTCAGGGTCGCATTGTGCCCAAAATTCTTGTTGAACACGTTCAATTTTTTCTTGCGCTTGGCGTTTGCGTGCTTTTAGCATTTCAGCGCGGGTCGCCGAATCCATAACGTAGCTTTCTAGTGCCATTACTGCATCATTAGACAGCTTTTCAACAACGTGTAAGATATGAATTTCAGCGTTCGTCTTATGCGCTAAGTACACCGCGTAATCAAACGACTTCTGTGAGCTTTTAGACAGGTCAGTACAAAACAAAATTTCGTTAACGTCTAACATAATATACATCCTTATATATGTCTTTCAGTCTTGTCTCTGCCTTGTGGGTACCCTTAATGCTTCACGGGTATTAAGGCGGATTATTTTCGTTCTCACCTAACCAAATCCCGGTTTGTTTGCGTGTTTTAAAAAGCTCGATGACAAGGTCGACCCAGTTAAAGTGAACTCACTTCCTTTAATGGGCCTACCCAGTTGTCAAATACTTCCTATGCGTCAAACACACCTGTTTGATTAGGTGAGATCAAGCTAGTAACCTAACCAGCGTGGTAACGTGAGGGCGATTTGCGGTATATAAGCAATGATAATAACCGCCACAGTCGACATGATGGCAAAAGGTAAAGTCTTTGCCGTCACTTCTTCAAGTGGTGTATCAGAGATACCTGAGGCCACAAATAAGTTTTCTCCGAGCGGCGGCGTCGAGAAGCCAATCGATAAGCTACACACCATCACAATACCAAAGTGCACAGGATCAATGCCTAAGGAGTACGCCACGGGTAAAAGCACTGGCGTTAAGATCATAATAGCGGCCAACGTTTCCATGAACATGCCAACAAACAACAAGAAGGCAATGATCAACAACCAAATAAGATACAAGTTATCAGTAATACCTAGCATCGATTCTGCAACAATGGCTGGGATTTGGTTTTCGACCAAAATACGACCAAACGCTGTAGCGGTAAACAAGATGAGCAGTACGCGACCTGATAGCCAAGTAGTGGTTTCAAGCGAATGGATAACATCTTGCATTTTCAATTCTTTGTGGATGAAAATACCAATGAACAAAGTATAGAAAATCGCCACGATGGCTGATTCTGTTGGGGTAAAGAGGCCCGAATAAATCCCACCTAAGATCACTAGCGGAGCGAGGATAGACCAAAAGCCATTTTTTGCCGCGGCGCCAATTTTTTCAGTTGACCACCCCTCATCAGTCCCTTTATAGCCAAGACGTCGGCAACGAATGTAGTTTAGCGTCAACAAACACGTCGCCATAACAAGGCCCGGGAAGAAGCCCGCAATGAACATTTTGGGAATAGAAATGCTTTGAAACTCACCAAATTTTTGAATCGCCTCTGGTGGTACGGTCAAACCCAAAGCAGAAATGCCAAAGATAACCATAGGGATAGAAGGAGGTATGACGATGCCTAATCCCCCCGATGAGGCAGTAACCGCAGAGGCATAGCCTTTGTCATAACCGCGTTTCACCATCGCAGGGATCATCAACATGCCAACGGCGGCAGTGGTCGCCGGGCCCGAGCCGGAAATGGCGCCAAAGAACATACAGGCTAAGACCGCCGCGGCAGACATGCCACCTGTTACTGGCCCAGCAAAACTCTCTGCTAAAGTAACTAATCGTTTCGATATGCCCGAGGCTTCCATCAATGCCCCTGCCAATATAAACGCTGGCAACGCCATTAATGGGAATGACCCAACGGAGTTAAACGCAATCTGAACAAATTTGATTGGGTTTTCATCTAAATAAAAGAAAGAAGCTAAAGCGGCAATGCCTAAAGACACCATCACTGGTGCGCCTAGAATTAATAAGGCCAAAAAAGAGCCAAATAACACCATAACTATGGATGTTTCACTCATCGGTTATTCTCCATATTTACAGATTGTGACTTATCCTCTGCTTGAGCAGAATGTTCAGTATTGATTAATTCGTTCATCTCTTGTGACTCAGGATCAACAATCTCAACCCCTTTCACCAACTTCATATAATTGACTTGCAGGATGCGAATCGTCATCAAAGTAAAGGCAAGTGGTAGGATGAAGTAGATGTACTTCATGGGGATACCTAGGGTCTGAGATTTCCAAAAAAGGTTCATCTTATTGAAAACAAAATCGCCGCTTAGGTAAATAAAATACCCGTTAAAGCCAACCCATAACACATCAGCAACAAGCTCAAACAAGGTGCTCACTTTGCGCGGTAACCATTTGTAGTGAAAAGTGACGCGGTTATGTGCCGATAGCCTCGCGGCATAACTTGCACCAAAGAAGACAAACCATACAAATAGGTAGACGGATAATTCTTCACTCCAAGTGATTGAAAAACCCAATATCTCGCGTGTTAAAATTTGAACAAATAACAGAGTAACGAAGGTGACTAACAACGCTCTGCATATATAGCTCTCTATATTGTCCATTATCTTTAAAATTATTTTCATAATTTTTCCGTACTCCTTTTATAGAGATCAGTCCTCTTTGCCCTAAATGCGTATTCTGTTATTAACTTGTGATAAAAAAAGCAGAGTGGATTCACTCTGCTTTTTTGTTTTAGATTTCGTCTCTGCCCAGAGTGCGAAGTAGTTCGTTGATTTTCTCTTTACCACCTACTTGGTCGTAAAATTCAGGCCAAACACCCGCTTGAGCTTTTTTCACCCACTCAGATTCGTCTTCAAGTTGATCAATTTCCAAACCGTACTTCGCAACGAGTTCTTCTTTGATACTCGCTTCTTGCGCTTTGATCCAAGCAAGGCTGTGCTCTGTCGCCGCTGCACCCGCTTCTAAAATGGCTTTTTGTACGTCTTCAGACTGATCTTGGAATACAGATTCAGACATGATCAAAGGCTCAAGTTGGAACAAGTAATGGGTTTCAGTTAGGTATTTCTGAATTTCAGCAAACTTCATTGAATGAATTGCTGCATACGGCGTCTCTTGACCATCAACAACTTTTTGTTGCAGTGCCGTAAAGGTTTCAGACCATGCAACTGGCGTTGGGTTAATGCCGAGAGATTGGTAAGTTTTAATGATCAAATCACTTTTTGGTACACGGATGAAGAGCCCCTGAAGATCATCAAGATTTTTCACCGGGCGCTTCGAGTTTGTCAGCATTCTAAAGCCTGAGTAGCTCCACGCAATGATGCGAACGTTCGCTTCTTTTAACACGGTTTCCGCAAGCGATTTTTCAATATCGCTGTTGATGATCTTTTCAGCTTGGTCGATATTTTCGAAAATATAAGGAAGAGACAGAATGCCAATCGATGGGCTGAACGGAGCCAGGTTGTTACTGCCAAGAATTGACATGTCTAAGATACCGAGCGACACATCATTAACCGTTGCTTGCTCAGAGCCTAATTGGCCGTTAACAAAAATGTTGGTTTTGTATTTGTCATTGGTTTTTTCAGCCAGTACTTCTGAGAACTTTTTCCCTAATTCTTCTTGAGCACTGCCGCCGCCGTCACCCACCGCAATCTTCCATGTTGCAGAAAAGGCACTTGCCGACATCATTAAACAGGTCGCCAGTGATATCGCCTTAAAAAATTTCTTCTTTTGCATTTCCATTCCCTCATTAACAGTTACAATTAACTGTTTTTAGTCACTAAATTTGAATCCTTTCAGGAAAAGTATTCTGGCTTAGGTACACAATCTTAATCGTAGTTATCAAGGAATATTTTCAATGTATAACTCACGTGTTACCAACGAAACTCACGTTACCGCTTGGTGGCAAGATTGTTAATAAAACACTTAACCTGCATTCAGGCTACTTATGACTCTGGCCTGAGTATAGAGCCAACTTTTTTAATCTTTGGTCCAGTGGACCAACAACACTCTAAAAAGGCACGAATATTGCATTAATTTGGTGCATTAATCAACCATTGTCAGAGATAAACGTCTATAACCTACCCAATACGACAAAGGCACACAGAATAACTTCATGAATGATTTTCTATTTAATATTGAGTTGCACGATAAAAGTACTTACCAGCAACAAATTCGTGAGAAATTGGTTGAGTTAATCAAGGCAGATACCTTTGGTGACAAGGCTTTGCCGTCAAGTCGTAAAATGGCTCAGCTGATTGGTGTATCGAGAAATACCATCGTTTTGGTCTGCGATAGCCTCATTGAAGAAGGGTATCTCATTGCCCGTAAACGCTGTGGCTTATTTGTCAACCCAGAACTGCGAGTTGAGCCTAAACCAGAACCCGTTTTGCATCACCAAAACAATGCAAGCAACGCACCAAACTGGGGCAATCTGGTAAAAACAAAGCCGAGTGAATTTAAAGCATTAAACAAAGATAGGCATTGGCGCAATTACCCCTACCCTTTTATTTACGGTCATATCAATGTCGAAGAGTTCCCACTTTATCAATGGCGAGAATGCTCTCGGATTGCTGAAAGCCGAGGAAAACTGCATGAATGGGTAGAAGGTTACATCGATATGGATGATGCTGAACTAATCACTCAAGTCCGTCATCATATCCTGACAAAGCGCAGTATTATCGCTCAGGAAGATGAAATACTGATCACGCTAGGGACGCAAAACTCTCTATTTCTATTGAGCAGTTTACTCGGGAGTGACAATGTCACTTTTGGCGTAGAGAACCCTGGCTATGTTGAAATGCACCATATTGTTTCGCTGAGCAAAAGTAAGTTAAAAGCGCTCGATATTGATAACCAAGGTTTAAAAGTTGGCGAACAGCTTAAAGGGTGTGACTACGTCTTCACCACCCCAAGCCATCAGTACCCGACGACGGTGACCATGCCCGTTGAACGGCGCAAAGCCTTACTGGATCAAGCTTGTAAAGACAACTTTGTCATCATTGAAGACGATTATGAAAGTGAAGTCAGTTTTATTGAGTCCCCTCTGCCAGCGTTAAAAAGTTATGATCGCAACGACCGCGTCATTTATACCGGTAGTTTGTCAAAATCGCTGACTCCCGGCACTCGCATTGGCTACCTAGTGGCCAATAAAACCTTAATCAGAGAGTTGCGTAAGCTGCGCCATTATCACTATCGCCACCCGCCGTCGAACAATCAGCGAATTACCGCGCTATTCATCAGCCAAGGGTATTACGACAGTCACGTTCGCCGTATGCGCCGTGTCTACGCAGAGAAATGGCAGTTGATGGAGCAAGGGATCAGCCGTTATCTCCAACAATGTGAAATCCACTCGACGCCGGGCAGTTTTTGCTTTTGGATTGGTTTACCTCACCAGATCACTGGTAAGAGCGTCATTGAAAGCGCCGCGAAACAAGGAATTTTGGTTGAGTCCGGCGATAGCTTATTTTTGCAAGATGATGCACCGAAAAACTACATTCGCCTTGGGTTTTCCGCCATTAATAGCGCAAAGATATTAGAAGGCTTAGAGATTTTGGGTGAGATTATTGATGATAAGATCGCCCTAGCAAAAGAGGCATAATCTCGCCTTTTTCGGCCTCAGTTTATAACGGCCAACATGTCACGAGTGGCCGTTCCTGAAATAGAGTTTGACGACTCGTTACAGCGTGTACAAGTTACCTATTCTTGCAACCCAATATCAATGCTGAGGATACTAATATTAAAAAAATTGTTAGGTTGATTTTTCGTCTTTTTTCAGAGATGAGAGTAACCATAGAAAACGAAACCAGACGTTAGGCTAACCCTCATTCAATCACACCCAGCGCGACTCGTGAGTCTCCAACGTCATTTTTCAAACCGAGTTAAATTTTCGTCCTACCCTTTTAAGTGTTAAAATCCTCGCAACAATGCGGTCATGGCTTCAAGTGACAGAATAACGGCTCTCGTTTGCTTATTTTTTGGCGACTCTTTAAGTGCCCCACTTGAGCGGTTAGCCGCGTAACCATAAAAACAAAAGGCATATTTTTCAAATGGTTAACAACAATATTCAATGGTTTCCTGGTCACATGCACAAGGCGCGCAAAGAAATTGAGGAAGTGATCCCTCAAGTTGACGTCATCATTGAAGTCCTCGATGCTCGAATCCCATTTAGCAGTGAAAACCCGATGATCTCTGAGCTGCGCAAAGACAAACCTGTGGTCAAAGTCTTGAACAAGCGTGACCTGGCCGACCCAGAGATGACCCAAGCGTGGATCGAGCACCTAGAAAAAGAACAAGGCGTTAAAGCCATTGCCATTACCACTCACGAACACAGTGAAGTTCAACAAATTCTCGACAAATGCCGACAATTAGCGCCACATCGTGAAGAAATCGGCAAAAACATTCGTACCATGATCATGGGGATTCCCAACGTGGGTAAATCCACCATCATCAACGCCCTAGCAGGACGCACCATTGCGCAAACCGGCAACCAACCGGCGGTCACTCGCAGACAACAGCGCATCAATCTGCAAAACGGTATTGTGTTATCCGACACGCCGGGAATGCTGTGGCCAAAAGTGGAAAACCCGCACAGTGGTTTTCGCCTTGCCGCCACAGGTGCTGTGAAAGACACCGCAATGGAATACGATGAAGTGGCGTTTTACACTGTTGAATACCTCGCCGCGCACTACCCAGAAAAACTGATTGAACGGTATCAACTAGAAGAAATTGCCGAGTCGGATCTTGAGATCATGGAAGACATCGGCCGCAAACGCGGGGCACTTCGCGCTGGTGGCCGAGTTGACTTACATAAGACTTCAGAGATCTTATTGCACGAACTGCGAGGTGGTACACTTGGCAAAATCACCCTTGAAAAACCAGAAATGATCAGCGAAGAGTTGATCGAGGCTGAACGTGTGGCCGCGCAAAAGGCAGAAGAAAAAGCCAAACAAAAAGAAGAGCGTCGCAAGCGTTACCTAAAAAATAAACGCTAATCGAGCCAGTGAGCGAGGCGCTGTGCTTTCCTCATCGCGCAAAGCGTCAGCATAAAAGTGACAGTGCCTAAAATTAAGAAGATAAGAGAGAAAAAAGCGGCATGGTATCACTGATACCGTGCCGCTTTTTATTTTCTCATATCAAATCAACGCAGTGCTTATCGTTCTTGCTTCAAAAAAGGGCCACGCTACAGCTGATTGTCATCGCGCAACTAAGACGCAATATGCTCACACAGCTCATCGACCGAATCCCAGCTGACAATGATTTGCTCTTCGTCACTGCTGTCTATGTCGGCTCCTAGATCTTGATAGAACTTTAACGCCGCTTTGTAAGCCGAGGAAATTTTCAAATACACCCCGCTGCGATCAAAATGCTGCTTTTGCCAGATAGCGGCGCGTTTCAACAATTCACGCCCGATCCCTTGATGCTGCAACCGCTCATCGACGTACAAGGCATCAATCAAACCGCCACGCTCAAAATCGTGATTAGCAAAAAGGCAAATCAAGCCAACTAACTGCCCTTGTTGAGAAACTAAGATAACGTGCTGATTGAACGGCGGGTTGGTGAGTCGAGTTTGCCAAATGGCACACAACTCTTCAAATCGCTCTTGTGCAGCGTGCTCATCCAACGTCAAAGATTGACCGTAAATTTCACTGTTATTATGCAATTGCGCGACGGCTTCATAATCCTTATATTGCGCTAGAATAAATTCCATTTGGTAGTCCTTACCACTTTAAATATCTGTCTAAAACTTACACCATACTACCTTTTTACGCTTAAAAAGCAAAAAATGCCACCGTTAAGCTGAATGACTATGCAGTAGTTTTGATCTTCATCAGGGTTTTTATTCGTGGTACTTTTAACCACCATGATTGACCCTTGTCGAATTTGAGCCATAGCATGACGGAAACTGCCCCGACCCTTGCGGTGTACTACTATCGAGACAACTTTCAAACGCTCATTGAACACGCCCTGAGCTTTTCTCACTTATTAACGGAGTGCGAAAAACAATGGTTAGAAAACTACCAAGCCCTAGCGATGCAAACTCAGTGTTTATTAGTCCGGATCTTATCGCGAAAAGGGCCCTATTATCGACAAGACAAGTTTCAATACCCCGAACTTGATGACATCTCAGCGCGCTTTGACGAGTTACGAGAACGTGGGTTTATCCACTACCCAGACACATTGCCCTTGAGCGCGCTTGCCGACAAACTGACCAAAAACGAATTACAAGCCCTGCTCAACCGAGACAAGAGCAGCTCAAAAAAAGCCCTACTCGATACCATTTTGCCAGAGCAGAGCGTCTTACAAAGCCAGCTGCCTTGTCGATACTTTCACCTATCACACGCCGACATACTGCCAGTGTTACTCGGGCTCTTTTTTGCCAATCACCGTCAAGACTTATCGCAATTTGTATTAAGCGAGCTGGGTTTACAGCGTTTTGAGCACTATCAATACACAGGTCAACACGCGTATTTTCAACGTCGCAACGAGCTCGATGCCCTGCTCACCCTTAATAAAATTAGGCAAGAGTGGGCCCAATGCGCCAATGTCGATAACAACGTCTTACACACTTGGCTTGCGGCCGTGCCGTTATCGATAGAGCACCAAGGACTGCAAAGAAAAAGCCAAGCCCTCGTCAGCCAGCTCGCTCGTCAACTCGAAAGGCAGCAAGGCGCCAAAGCTGCCATGCCGTGGTATCAACTAACCTCAATCCCGCCATCGCGTGAGCGCCAAGCCCGCTTTTACCTGCAACAAGGCGAGCTCGACCAGGCCAAAACGATGATCGAACTCATGCTCGACCCAAAGCGAGGTAAGCGAGAAACCATTACCGGGCATGCGTTACTCAAGCAATGGCAAAAACGCGCCAAGATTGCGCCGATATCCGAGGCCTTGTCGCCGCCAGTCTCAGAGCAGCGAGAAGATCTCACCTTAGCGTTAAACGGCCAACGCGTTGAACAGGCGGTTTGCCAACATTACCAACACGCAGGCTGGCAATGCTTTTACAGTGAAAACCACTTTCTCAATGGCTTGTTTGGGCTGGCTTTTTGGCAAGTCATTTTCGCCCCAGTGCCCTACGCCTTTATTCACCCTTTCCAATCGCGCCCTTTGGACATGTATCACAGCGATTTTTGCCAGCCTCGTCAAAACGACATTGAGAAGGTGCTTGAGAAAATCAAACACCAGGGGTTAAGTTGGCTTCATTCGGTCTACCAACAAAAAATGGCCATCCAAAACGATTGGGTTCATTGGGGAGTCTTTGATCAGCAATGGATTGATTTGGCCGAACAGCACATAGACCGAGCCACACTGATCGCCTTGTTTGAGTATCTTCTAGAGGATTTACGCGATCACAAAACTGGCATGCCCGATTTAATCGCCTTTAAAGCCGGGACTTTTCGCTGGGTTGAAGTCAAAGGACCGGGCGATAAATTACAGCACCATCAAAAAGATTGGCAAAAAACCATGAGCCAACTCGGCATCGATTATCGCACTGCTTACGTCCAAGTGATCGATTAACGGACCCTTGCAGTACAAAAAATCACCACCTAGACTATGATCAAAGGGAAACGATCACCCTCTTCCGATAGCCGCCAACACGGGAGTGGGATTCTTCGTCATTGAGGACACGAGGACACACACAAGTATTACCTAAACTCACACCAACTACACTGGGAGGTTTTATGGGCATTCGTGAAAAAGTCGCCGCTTTGGAGCAACAAATTTACGTCGCTTACAGCGAAGGCGATTACCAAATGGTCAATCACTTAGAGCAACAAATTGAATTACTCCAAGGTTGGCAACACGATCACCGAGACGATCTACCGCAACACTTTGTCGACCCCTGGTATGAAGATGAAAGTTAGACCGCTAGATGAAAGCCAAGCGACGTGCTTGGCTTTTTTCTGTTTTGGCTGGCGGGAAAAAAGGGCCTTTGTCGCACACTATTTTCACAGACAAATGTGCCTTTTCATGTACATAGTAAGCGATTTGTGGTTTGCTATTGGGACAAAAAATAAGGAACAACCCTATGCAAAAAACCACTCGAACACTTGCCGAAAAAAAACACATCGCCCTCGTTGCGCACGATCACTGCAAAGCCGACTTATTGCGCTGGGTCAGTGAAAAAGCCGACCAACTTCGCCAACATACGTTATACGCCACTGGCACGACCGGACATATGTTAAGTGAAAAAACTGGCCTTGAGATCCACAGTATGATCAGTGGCCCGATGGGCGGCGACCAACAAATCGGTGCCATGATCTCAGAAGGCAAATTGGACATGCTGATTTTCTTCTGGGACCCGCTCAACGCCGTACCACACGACCCAGATGTCAAAGCACTGCTGCGGATTGCCAGTGTTTGGAACATTCCCGTCGCCACCAACCGTGCTACAGCGAACTTTTTGTTTGCCTCTGAGCTAGTGAGTCAAAAAGTCGAGATTGAAATTCCCGACTACCAAGCTTATTTGAACGGCCGTAAATAATTTTCGCCGAGTCACGCATCAGCGCCGCGATTATCCGATTAAACAAACGTTAACGCATTTGCGCGATCGGGTAATCTCCTTCAATTAACTCGCGCACAAACGCAGAGCCCTGCCCTTGATAAGTGACCCACACTTTTTCTTTAGCCCGAGTTAAGGCAACGTAGAACAATCGACGCTCTTCGGCAAATGGGTAAGATTCTGCGCTCGCGGCCAATGCCTGGTTAAGGTGGTGCTGTTTTACCTTGGCGGGAAATTGCCCTTCATCGACATTGAGTAAAATGACAAAATCCGCTTCTTTGCCTTTGCTGGCATGACAAGTCATAAAGCTCAGCGACAAATTGGTGTAATAGCCTTGCCAGTCCGCCAGAGCATCGGGCTTGTGATAATGATTGCGCCCCAACAATAACACCGATTTTGGCGTGGTGGCCGACTGATTGAGCTTATCTAAGATAGTCGCCAACTTACCGGAATTGGCACACACCACCGCTTTTTGCTTGGTTTTGCGCGCGCTATGGACTTCTTTGGGTAACTGCTCCGGGTTTTGCGCAATAAATTGGTTCGCCACCTGACCAAGCTGGCTCGGGTAGCGATAAGTGGTGTCGAGCTCGGCACAACTCGACATTGGAAAGCGCTTGGCAAAATCAGTCGTCAATGTCACTTGCGCGCCGGTAAACTGATAAATCGATTGCCAATCATCGCCCACCGCGTACAACGACGCTCGGCGTTGCTCATTGGCAAAACAAAGCGACTCAACAAGGGCCAAACGGTCTGGCGAGATATCTTGATACTCATCGACCAAAATATAGCGCCAAGGCGAGGTAAAGTTCTTTTTATTCACCACCGCAGTCGCTTTAGAAATCATGCTGGGAAAGTCGAGCCACTGCTGGTCTTTTAACAGGCTTTGCCAAGACTGATAACAAGGCCAAACCAAATTGAGCTCGCCGAGCAATCGCTCTTGGTCATCGTGGGCTTCAAGCTCGGCTTGCCACTGTTTTTTACTCCAACCACAGGCGGCTAAGTGCATCATTTGCTGATCAAGCCACTGAATCAATTTGGGGTTTTCATACTGGCTTGCCAATTCATCATCGCCCTTTAAATAGGCAATGGGCCAACTCTGTAAGTGCTTTTGCCAGCGCCTTAAACCAGCGGCATTACTCGACCAATACTCTTTTAACCACTTTGAGCACCAAGCTCTTCTTTGTTCTTCATCACTCGATAACGGACATACTTGGCAATCGTTTTGCCCATCTTGCGCCAAGATCTTCAGCCCTAACTGATGAAAGGTCGCGACCGTAATGGCATTGGCGGCGGCTCCGAGTTTTTTCTTCAGCCGGTCAGACATTTCTTGTGCCGCCTCGCGACCAAACGCCAACATTAAGATCTGATCGCCACTGGCCAATGCCCCGGCGAGCAAATGACCGACCTTGGCGATCAACACACTGGTTTTACCGCACCCAGCGCCGGCTAAGATCAGGTTATAATCATCGTTGAGCAAAACAGCTTTGCGCTGAGAGAGGTTGAGCGGCGCGGATTCGATTTGATCAAACAAGCTTGACCAAGCATCTAAACTGTTGTCAACCCAGTGTTGATTGCGCTGCTTTAATTGCTGATCGGCTTCTAATAGCCAAGGGGTTAACGCGCCAAAGCGAACAGGCATGCGCTGCTTGGCTTCTTCGATCGACATCGGGATCTCGGCCAAATCACGACGTACCCGCTGCGCCCACCCCTCTAGCGATGAATGGGTTAAAAATTGGTCTTGAGCCAGCAGTGACTGCAACTCAGACTCCCACTCAGGAAGCCCTTGCATCAAGGCATGACATTGATGGTTATACCAGTTTTGATACGACTCCAAGGCTTGGCGGGCAAAAGACTTAACTTTACCCCAAGGCAACCCTTGCACACACCACGCCTGTTGACTCGCTTTTTCACGGTGGGCAAAAAAGGTTAAACTTCCCCACAGCAACCCGCGCTTGACGGTGATTTCACCATTCCAAACCGAAAACGGGATCCGCTCTTCACAGTAGCGAGAAATAAGGACAACGGCATTTGACTCAAGCTTAACTTGATAATATTCGTGTTGAGTAAAAAACTGGGCTCTGGGCGTGGCAACTAACTGCATCCGCGTGCTCTGGTATCCAAGTGACGTACAATAACTAACATCTTGATTGCCTAGCAAAGAATGTCAATATTTATGGGATTATTTTGTCTGTTAATTGACTTAGCTTATTGTGAAGTGGCCCACATTTCTGTATTTTCTAGGACTACCCGTGATAATAGCCAAGATTCATAAGGTTTCCCCCTATGCTGCAGTCGCTGCGCCACCTTTGGTCGAATAAAACCATAAATTATTCTCTGATGATTCTGATCATTTTACTCGGCGTGATTTTGCCTTGTTGGTATTATCAATTGAATACTTGGGTCACGCCGTTGATCCTTGGTGTGATTGCCGCCGCCTTAGCCGAAAGTGACAGCTCCGGGGCTGGGCGAGTTAAATCCCTGCTGCTGACTTTTGTCTGTTTTGCCACCGCTGCCTTTTCGGTTGAATACCTGTTTGACAAACCCCTGTGGTTCGCCATCGGCCTCTTTGTTTCCACTTTTGGCTTTATTATTCTCGGTGCCATTGGGCCACGCTATGCCAGTATTGCCTTTGGTTCCATCTTATTGGCCATCTATGCCATGCTCGGCACCCACGGCCCAGACGACATTTGGTTTCAGCCTCTGCTCTTACTCAGTGGCAGCAGTTGGTATTACCTGATTTCGTCGCTGTGGCGCATGTTGTGGCCTACTCAACCCATTCAACAAAGCCTGGCACATATTTTTGAACAAACCGCCAATTATTTTGAAATCAAAGCCGAGATGTTTCACCCGGTCGACAATATGTCTCCGCAACCTTTTCGAGTCGAAGAAGCCAAACGCAACGGCAATTTAGTCGCCGCTCTCAACGCAGGAAAAATGACGTTCCTCAACCGTGCCAAACGCGGCCAAGTAACCGGCAGCGGCATGCGGTTTTTAAATATTTACTTTCACATTCAAGATATTCACGAACGGATCACCTCGTCCCATTACCGCTATCAAGATCTCGCCAGTGATTTTAAACACAGTGATGTGCTGTTTCGAGTCAAACACTTGTTGCAAACTCAAGCCAAGTGCTGCCGTCAGATTGCTCACTCACTCAACGTCGGATGTGCCTATCAACACGACGCTAAATGCAGCGATGCCCTCAGCGCCTTACAGCAATCGATTCAGCATTTAAAAGACCAAAACAACCCCGCGTGGCGCAGTTCGCTGAGGCAGCTTGAGTACGTTTTCCAAAACTTGACTACAGTCGAAAGTTTATTGAACAACATTCACAACCCCGATGTGCCCAATCTCGAAGACATCGAACTCAGTGACTCAACCCCGAAAAACTGGCGCGAAGCCCTTGGCCGAATTCGCAGCCACCTCAACGTCGATTCTTTGTTGTTTCGCCACGCACTGCGACTCGCCATTACACTGACGCTGGGCTACGGCATCATTCAAGCACTGGATCTCAACCGCGGTTACTGGATTTTGTTGACCACCTTATTTGTCTGCCAACCCAATTACAGTGCCACCAAACAAAAATTAGCCCAACGCATCATAGGCACCATTGTCGGTTTGATCGTCGGCTGGCTGCTGTTGGTAATTTTCCCATCTCAAGAGAGCCAAATGGCCTTTATTGTCATCGCTGGGGTGTTATTTTTTGCCTTTAGAATTAACAACTACAGCTACGCCACCGGGTTTATTACTCTGATGGTCTTGTTCTGCTTTAACCAATTGGGTCAAGGTTTTGCGGTGATCAGCCCGCGTTTATTCGACACGCTGGTTGGCTGCGCATTGGCGGCATTAGCGCTGTGGTATATCTTGCCAGATTGGCACTCGCGTAAGATCAACAAAGTGATGGCAGAAAGTGTCAAAGCCAATTTGACCTACTTAAGCCAGTCGATCAGCCAATATCGCATCGGCAAAAAAGACAACTTAGCCTATCGCGTGGCTCGGCGAGATGCGCACGACAAAGACGCCAATCTCGCGGCAGCCATCAATCACATGTTGGCCGAACCGGGTAAATACCAAAAAGACACTCAAGAGAGTTTTCGCTTTTTGTCGCTTAATCACGCCATGTTGAGCTACATTTCGACCTTAGGGGCGCATCGAACGCGCATTAATAATGAACGAGCACATACTTTGATCTTCGATGCTTTTGACAGTATTCACCAGCACTTAACACACCTAGAAGGCGAATTAGAGCGGGCGGACTTTACGCAAGTTGATCGTACTAAGCAAGATCCTAATCAAACAGATCGTACCCAAGTCGACCCTGATCAGGAAAGCGGCCTTGCCCAAAGCCTAGATGAGAGCTGTGTCGATGGCCAAAAAGGCGGCCGCGAGGGTCTGGTTAACGCTCCCCTATCAGAAACTAGTGAGGCGCAATGGCTGGCTAACTTAGATGAAAACGACATCGAGCAGCGGCTTTCTCAATGGCACGATGACGATTCTGCCACCGTCAAACTGGTGTTGCAGCAGCTGTATCTCATTTATCACATGCTGCCGGAATTACACGATTTGGCCAAACGCTTATCGGCGGCACAACAACTTGAACAAAGTGCACAAAGTGGCTAAAATCTAATCAAGCAAATGATTTGAGGTGTTAAATGGCCATTTCTAGTATTGGTTCTGGATATTCGATGTTACAGCAATCTCAGCAGATGGCGAAATCCGCGGCTGAGACCATTGCCCGCAACCAAAATAATGATAGCCTTGATACCGCATCTCAAGACCTGAGCGCGACAGGGCAGCAAAACGCCAACAATCTAGCGGCCAACAACCAACAAGCCGAGCCTGGGCCTTTATCAGCAGGCCCAGACAGTCAGGCTTCCTCGGGTCAAGACAAGCCCTCGCAGTCCAATCTCGATGCCTTATTGTCGTTAAATCAAGCGCAAAACTACAATGCCATTGGGGTGAAAGTGGTTGAAAACAGCAATGAGCGCCTTGGTAATCTGATTGATATTCAGGCCTAGTCAGACGTCCTGACCGGCCCCATATTTGTTTGCATTGAACATCTATCTCACAGCGTTTAACACCTATTCTACTGCCTAAAACACCGGTGGCGGCCTTTATCCCCTGTCGCTCAACTTCGAATCCTATCGCTGCCAACTCCAGTCACAGCACAGCACAGCACAGCACAGCACAGCACAGCACAGCACAGCACAGCACCAAGCTTGCTACCAACAGACAGAAAAAGTCAATCGTTTGCGTAATCGCTAACCCTCTCTATTTCCACCTTTGCTACTTTTAAGTGCGCTCGTGCACTGATATAGTGCTTTCGTCCCATTCGAGGCACGGAATCCCTCAAACTCTCATGATGAGAAGAATGGCAAAACCCGGTCGTATCCCATCGTTTATGGGCTTTTTTACCAATAACACTGACCCTACATCGCGTGTTTAAAAAGACGACCCCAAAGTAACAAATTTGAGGGAAAAAACATGGAAATCAATGCTATCGAAATTTTTGGTTACGCCGCCTCTATTATGGTTGCGCTGTCTTTAACGATGAAAGACATTGTTCGTTTGCGCGTATTAAACCTAATTGGCTGTGCACTGTTTGCCAGTTACGGTCTGATGATTGACGCCTGGCCGGTCGCGGCAACCAATGGCTTTATCGCGCTGGTCAACATCTACTACTTGACCAAGATGTGGCTGAAAAAAAATGAAAAAGCCGCCCCGCTGAGCAAAGCCAGAGCCTAATACGACAAGCCTGATTTAGCGTAACTCAAATAAAATGAGGTTGAGTTACGCGACATACGATCGCGACCCTGGATACCAAATTGTATTCACGGTCGCGATTTTTGTTTATTATCAGCTTGTGTTTATTATCGGATTTTGTTTATCCGCTTGAGCAAAAAATGCCAGAGGGAGAGTCATGCTAATCAGTGAAGTTGCCGAAAAAACCGGACTGTCGAGTAAGTCGATTCGCCTGTATGAAGAAAAACACATTATCAGTGCGCCTCTGCGCAATGAAGCGGGCTATCGCATCTACCAAGCCAAACACCTAGAGCAATTACAGCTGATTGCCAATGCCAAGAAAATGGGCTTTGGGTTAGAACAATGCAAACAATTGATCGATTTGGCCGATAACCCCGACAGAGCCAGCCGAGAAGTCAAACAACACGCGGTCGACAAACTCAATCAGATCCGGCAGCAAATCCGCCACCTGCAAGCCATGGCAGACACCTTATCGAATTGGGTTGAGCAATGTCCGGGCGATGAGCACAGTCAATGCCCGATCATTGATAATATTTCCAAACCCTCGTGACCTTATCACTCTCCCTCGAGCCCTTTCTCTAACTCCTTGGGGGACGTCTCATTGGCATACGCTCTCTTTGAAATACGGTTTTACCCGGTTTCGAGACAGTAAAACCGCTTCACGCTGTCGGTTTTAAACCGGCAATAATGGTTTCGACCACAAAACGCTCCGCACGGTGAAACTCGTCATCGGTTAGGGCTTTTCCTTTGATCAAGGTGATTTCGGCATCGTAATCGGCGTAAAATTGCGTCGTGCCCCAAATCATAAACAGCAAGTACAAGGGCTCTACCGCTCTGATTTTGCCCTGCTCAACCCAAGTTTGAATAATATTGGCTTTCGATTGTGTCCATTCAATCACTGGCAGTTCAATGTCTTCACCAATGATCGGCGCACCTTGAATGATTTCTTGGGCGAAAATTTTCGACGCCTTGGGGTGTGAGCGGCTGTATCGCATTTTGGCGACGATGTATTCCTCTAAAATACTAAACGGATCGTCTTGCGCTTTTTGCGCCGCAAAGCCTTCATTCCACATAGTGACAATGTCTTGCAGCAGAGTTTTGTACAAGCCGGTTTTCGACTTAAAATAATAAAGAATGTTGGCTTTAGGCAAGTTGACCCGGTCGGCAATCCCTTGTACAGAGGTCCCTTTAAAGCCATTTTTGACGAACTCATCGGTCGCCGCGACAATGATTTTTTCTCGGTTACGGCGGCGAATTTCACCGGCGGGCTTTGCGCTTTTTTTCACCAATTCAATTTCCATTTGTGCTTTTTACTCCTCAATCATTGACTGATAGCATAACCAAAGCCACAGTCATTGGGCAATCGTTATCGTACCCTCTGATTGCTCGCCCCTATCGGCCTTGATGGTTTAAGGTCGTCATTTAACGTCCTTGCTGACCAGATTTACAATCACTCATCTGGTGCACTTTCTCTGCCATTGCACCAAATTAGCTCAGACGTTGCGCCAAAAAACGAAAGGACCCAGCGTTAGGTCGCAGCCCAAATGGCAAGATTATCAAGCTGTAACAGGGTGTTATAAATAATGACACAAAAAACTCGACCAAGTGGTCAGGTTTTTGCTTTAATATAACTTAGATAACAATTTGGTCAAATACCAAGCAAATAAAGACGCAGCTCAACCACTCGGAGTGAGCCTTAAGGAAAGCGTCGAATAACAAAGTGAGGATGTTATGCTTGAGCTCATGATTAACGATGAAATCATCACGATTGATTCGGCTCGTGCAGATACGATGTTACTGCCCTTTTTAAGAGAACACTGTGAACTGACCGGCACCAAAGAAGGTTGTGCTAGCGGCGATTGCGGTGCGTGTACTGTGGTCATGGTCGAAAACGATGGCAAACAGGGCTTGATGCACAAAAATATCAATGCCTGTATTACCCCGTTATACGCCTTACACGGCAAACAAGTGATCACGGTGGAATACCTGCGCCAGCCAGATCAATTGCACCCGATACAGCAAGCGGTTGTCGATGCGCATGGCAGCCAATGCGGTTTTTGTACTCCCGGGTTTGTGATGTCGATGTACGCCCTGTCCAAACAGCCTCAACCCATCGATAATCCAATCGAATACTTAGGCGGTAACCTGTGCCGTTGTACCGGTTATGGGCCACTGATTGAAGCGGCAAAAAAAATTCAGCAACACAGCGGCGACCCGATTGCCGAGCGTGAGCCTGCGGTCAGCAAATGGATTGAGCAAGTCCCGCCCTTGCATTCAGCTCAGTATATTGCCCCGCAAGATCGCAGCCAATTGGCCAAAGCGCGAGCCCAATTACCAACCGCGCCTTTTATCGCCGGCGGTACCGACTTATCCCTAGTCGTCACGCAGCAATTACAAGATATTCCCGCGCTTATCGATGTCAGCCAAGTTAAAGAGCTCAATACCCTAGAGCGCAACGAGAGCTATCTCACCCTAGGTGCAGCCCTGCCGCTTTACAAGGTCCATCAGGTGATGAAGTCTTTGTTTCCATCGACACACGAGCTGTTTGATCGCCTCGGCAGTTTGGCCATTCGCCATCGTGGAACCCTCGGGGGCAGCTTAGCTCACGCCTCTCCGATTGGCGATGTCGCCCCTTTGTTGATCAGCCTCAACGCCGAAGTCACGCTCGATAACGGTACGCGAAGACGCGCCATGGCGGTCGAAGATTTTATTACCGATTATCGCCAGACCGCACTGGCCGCCGATGAGTGGATTGAATCGATTGATATCCCCTACCTTACCAGCAAAGATCGCCACGCCATGTACAAAGTCAGCAAGCGCTTTGAAGACGATATTTCCACGTTGACGCTGGGTATTTTAATCCGACCTGATACCAGCGGTGTCATTCGCGATTGCCGTATTTCGGCGGGAGGCATTGCCGCCAAAACCCGCCGCTTGACTGAGCTAGAAGCCCTTTTTATTGGCCAATCCCTCAACCGAGCGCTGATCGACCAAGTAAAACAGCAGGTGGCTTGCGTGATCCAACCACTGAGCGATGTGCGAGCCAGCGCCGAGTATCGCGTCACTACCATGGCCAATTTATTTGAGCGCTTTTATTTAGAACAACAAAAAATCGATACACGGGTGGTGCATTATGCGTAAGCTGACACAAATCAACATTGGCCAACCCGCGTTGTCATCCAATGTCATTGGCAAAGGCCTAAAACACGAGAGCGCCAATAAACAAGTTTGCGGCGATGCGCCCTTTATCGATGACTACCCAACCCCAAAAGGCTGTCTACACGCGGCGGTGATTGTGAGTTCCATCGCCAAAGGCACCATCACGTCCTTAGATTTAAGCGCGGTGGCGGCCAGCGCTGGCGTTGTCAAAGTGGTGGATCACACTGCCATTCCTGGCGAAAAAGACATCGGGCCAATTTTTAAAGGCGATCCTTTATTGGTGTTTGACAATGTGATTAAACACCACGGGCAACCTATCGCGTTCGTGCTGGCGAAAACCGAACGACAAGCATGGCAAGCGGCGCAAAAAGCGGTGATCGAATACAACGAAGACAAAGCCAGTACTGAGTTTGCCTCTTCTGTGCACCTGCCGCCACTGTTGCCAGTACATACCATGGCAGAGCAAGCGCCATCGCAATCCCTCTCTGAGAGCAACAGCAGTGAAACCCTCACTCTCGACGGCGACATACACGTTGGCGGTCAGGAGCACTTTTACTTAGAGACCCAAGCCAGTTTGGCGGAAGTGGCAGAAGATGGCGGCATTTTCTTGCGCTGCTCGACGCAAAACCCAACCGAAATTCAAAAACTGGTCGCCGAAGTATTAGCGATTGATTTTAACCGTGTCACCATTGATATGCGCAGGATGGGCGGCGGCTTTGGCGGCAAAGAAAGCCAGGCGTCCCATTGGGCTTGCTTTGCCGCATTAGGCGCGATTTTAACCGGAAAAGCAGTCAAGATCCGTTTGCCACGCCGCATAGACATGACCGCAACGGGCAAACGTCATCCCTTTTACAATCAGTACCAGTTGCGCACGGATAAAGAAGGCATCATTCAAAAAGCCGACATTCAAATTCACGGGTTATGTGGCCACTCGCCCGATTTGTCGGATGCGATTGTCGACCGCGCCATGTTTCACGCCGACAACGCCTATTATTTGGGCGAGAGCCATATTGAAGGCCATCGCTTAAAAACCGACACCGTTTCTCATACCGCGTTTCGCGGCTTTGGCGGTCCACAAGGGGTGGTTTTGATCGAAAAAGCCATGGAACAATTGGCGATAGAAACTGGTCAAGACGCCTTGGATCTGCGCCTCAAAAACCTGTATCGCCCTGGTAAGACCACCACGCCTTATGGCATGGAAGTGGATCAACACGACACGCTCAAGCAAGTAATTGAGGATCTGGCACAAAGCTGTGATTATCGCGCGCGTCGCCAAGCGATCCGCGAACATAACCAAAAGCAACCGATCGTCAAACGCGGCTTGGCGCTTACCCCGGTCAAATTCGGCATTTCCTTTACCGCCCAACACCTCAACCAGGCCGGCGCGTTATTGCACGTTTATACCGATGGTTCGGTGCAGGTCTCTCACGGCGGTACCGAAATGGGCCAAGGTCTGCATACCAAAATTCAACAGATCGTCGCTCATGCTTTGGGCATTGATTTTGACAAAGTGTTGGTGACCTCAACGCGAACCGACAAAGTGCCAAATACCTCGCCCACGGCCGCTTCATCCGGGACCGATTTGAACGGTATGGCTGCCTATAACGCGGCGATGATCATCAAAGAGCGGGTGATTGAATTTGCCAAAGCGCATTATCAGTCTGAGCAGGTGCGCATTGAAGATGGCCTAGTGCATTGTGATGAGCAAGCCTTGCCTTGGGCAGAAGTGGTGCAAAAAGCCTATTTAGCCCGAGTGTCGCTGTCGACCACCGGTTTTTATAAAACGCCGAAGATTCACTATGATCGCAAAACCGGCAAAGGACGACCATTTTTCTACTTTGCCATTGGCGCGTGTTGCTCAGAGGTGAGCATCGATACACTAACCGGTGAAATGAAAGTAGAACGCGTCGACATCTTACACGATGTGGGACACTCACTAAATCCAGCGATTGATATCGGTCAGATTGAAGGCGGCTACATTCAAGGGTTAGGTTGGCTGACAACAGAGGAGTTGGTCTGGCACCCAGAGTCGGGCCGCTTGTTGTCCGACAGTCCAATGAACTACAAAATTCCATCGATTCACGATTACCCGAATGAGATGAACATCGCCCTGTTTGACAAAGCCAACCCAGAGCACAGTATTTATCGCTCTAAAGCCATTGGTGAGCCGCCCTTTATGCATGCGATCAGCACTTGGTGTGCCATTTACGATGCCGTTGCGGCGGTGTCTTCTCATCAACAAGCGCCGCAGCTGCACGCCCCTGCTACTGGTGAGGCGATTTTGATGGCCTGTGAATCATTGCGCCAACAGCCACAAGAGGTAAAACGTCATGCCGATGCCACCCTCAAATAACGCTTTATCGATTGGCGATGTCCCCAGCCCTTTTAGCTCTGGGCTCGATTGGTCTACGGCTTGCGCTCAGCTCAATCAGCAAGGTGAGGCATTTTGTTTAGCGACCGTCGTAGCGGAAGTGGGCTCAGTACCTCGCTCGGTAGGGGCCAAAATGGTGATCACAAGCAAAGCTCAATACGACACACTTGGCGGTGGTAACCTGGAGTTTCAGGTGATACAAAAAGCGCGCGAACAGTTAAATAACGGCGATCATTCGATGTCGATTGAACGCTTTTCACTTGCTGCCGATTTAGGTCAATGCTGTGGTGGTGCCGTGCAAG
>JBFGYW010000021.1:0-27481 GCA_041587235.1 Vibrio sp. | reverse complement strand
GGCTATTGCGAAACATGGCCGGGTGTTCTGAATATTTCGTGTCCATAGTGCTCCTTGAAGAGGAATAAAGGTCAATTAATACAAACTTTTAAAGGTTATAGGGGAAATTGGCGAAAAATGCACTCCCCGTGACAAAATTTAACCCAATCTTAAAAACAAGATGCGAGCTACCCCTCAGTTTGTTCGCTTAACCCGCTTTACTTTGGCCGTGTGAGTCGCAATCTGTTTGCCACCATAGCCTTACCACGATCACATTTTTACAACCTTTTCATCTCAACGGCTTCCAATTTTTACTACGTAGTTTTTCATTAATTAATCTATGGGTTAAATAAAAACAAATGTAAAACAATATATTGCATAAGACATTTACTATCGATTACGTATAAATACGTATTTTTTAATGCATAACTCGATTTTTGCAATGTCTGAGTATCGGTGTTCCTGCTGATTTCAACTTGCCGTTATTTGCATCAACCTTAGCGAGCAATTGATAAGTAACCACCAAGTTACAACAAAAGGAACGTGAAACATGAACCGGATAAAAAACAACTTTAAACTGTTATTAAAAGGCACAGCCCTCACGGCTGCAATGGCATTCATGGCGACGTCGGCCAATGCCGCAGATAAGGTATATCGATTAAAATTGGCAGAGACTTGGGGCCCTAACTTCCCAATTTTTGGTGACGCACCGAAAAATATGGCCAAGATGGCGGAAGAAATGTCTAACGGACGCCTGCAAATTCGCATTGATTCTGCCAATAAACACAAAGCGCCTTTTGGTGTTTTTGACATGGTAAAATCGGGCCAATACGACATGGGGCACTCCGCCTCTTATTACTGGAAAGGCAAAGTACCAAATACCCTTTATTTTACTTCGATGCCCTTTGGTATGCTTCCGACTGAACAATACGCTTGGTTCTACCACGGCGGTGGTATGGAGTTGATGGAAAAAGTCTACGCACCACATAACATGCTGTCGTTTCCCGGCGGTAACACCGATACCCAAATGGGCGGCTGGTTTCAAAAAGAGATCAATTCAGTCGAGGATCTTCAGGGTCTGAAAATGCGTATTCCTGGCTTTGCCGGTGAGATTTTGGCCGAGCTCGGCGCTAAACCGACTAACATTGCCCCAGGCGAGCTTTATACCTCACTCGAGCGCCGCACGATTGACGCGCTCGAATGGGTGGGCCCGTCTTTAGACTTGCGTATGGGCTTTCACAAAATTGCCCCTTATTACTACACAGGTTGGCACGAGCCAGCGACTGAGCTGCAGTTTTTGGTCAACAAACGCACTTGGGAAAAACTGCCAGATGATTTAAAAGCCATTTTACAAGTGGCAATCAAAACCGCCGCTTACGATATGTACACCCAATCTAAACACGAAAGTGGTAAGAACTGGGCGACAATTCAAACTGAGTACCCGGATGTCAAAATCAAAAACTTCCCAGATGAGGTCATAACGTCACTGCGCGAAGCCAATGATCGCTTACTTAAAGCTCACGCAGACAAAGACCCAGAGGCCAAAGAAATTCAGCAATCGCAAGCCGACTACCTAAAACAGGTTCGCGCTTGGACTGATATTTCAACCAAGGCTTACCTCAATAGCTTGTCGCAATAACCACAAACTCGGCGCCTGCTGTGTAGGCGCCCTTAATAAAACCGCTGTTCGTCTGACGAATGTCAATCTCCTCCATCGACTAAACCGAAAGCCCATGCGTTGATACTTTCACTTTTTGCGCTTCACGGCTTAGTAAAAATCAACTGCACCGACTCATTGGATTCTCTACTCCATGAAGCCTGTGTTTAATCGGTGCTGGCGATGAAGTGACAAAGACAAAAGACGGCGCGATATAAAAGTGCTCATTTCGGCTTAACTTGAGCCGTAACGACTTTTGGAGCCACAGATGAAAAATTTAATTTATCTCGAAAATGCCTTTAACCGCTTTGGTGATTTTCTCGGCTGGTTATCGAGTGTGCTGTTTATTTTATTGTTGGCGAACGTGGTCTACGACGTTGTCATGCGATATGTTTTTAACGACGTTTCCATCGCTTTTCAAGAGATGGAATGGCACCTTTTCTCCGCGGTGTTTTTACTCGGCGTACCGTATGCCATTCGCGCCAGTGGTCACGTGCGTGTGGATCTTTTTTACGAACGTTTATCCAACAAGGCGCAAGCTATCATTGACCTTTTAGGTACGGTTTTTTTCTTGTTGCCCTTTTGTCTATTGGTCGCTTGGTTTGGTATCGACTTTGCCAAAGAGAGCTACGCCTTGGGTGAAGGCTCTGGCGACCCTGGCGGCCTGCCCTATCGCTGGATTATTAAAGCGATGATCCCATTATCATTTTTATTTATGGCCATAAGTGGTATCGGCTTGATCGTCCACTCGCTCAACAAAATTTTCAATCCTCATTCACTGCAGAATAATCAAGTTTAGGAGTTAACTATGATAGGTATCGTGATGTTTTTTGTTGCCTTGTTTGCTCTGCTACTTGGCTTTCCGGTGGCGTTTACCTTCGGAGGTATTGCGCTAATTTTTGGTGTCTGGGCCGAAGGCATGGACATGTTTGCCTTTATGCCTTTTCGCATTCAGTCAATCATGGAAAACACCGTATTAATGGCGGTGCCACTGTTTGTCTTTATGGGCTTAGTGCTACAAAAAACCAAACTGGCTGAACAATTACTCGAGTCCATGGGCCGCTTATTTGGTGGCGTGCGCGGCGGACTGGCCATTTCCACTGTGTTGGTGGGGGCTCTGCTCGCGGCTTCAACCGGTGTGGTCGGCGCCTCCGTGGTCGCCATGGGACTTATCTCGCTACCTGTGATGCTAAAGTATAATTACGACAAAGGGTTAGCCTGCGGCACCATTTGCGCCTCGGGCACGCTCGGGCAAATTATTCCACCGTCAATCATTTTGATCTTACTGGGGGATGTGCTGGGGATCCCGGTCGGTGATTTGTTTCAAGCGGCGTTGTGGCCAGGGTTTGTTTTAGTCGCAGCCTATGTGATTTACATTTTGATTTACGCTAAGTTAAACCCCGAATCGGCGCAAACCATTCCTTCTGACCCCAACATCAGTCGCAAACAAGAAGTGTTGACCGCTTTAAAAGCCATTATTCCTCCTCTTGCTCTGATTGTTGTGGTACTGGGCTCTATTTTTGCTGGTGTCGCCACCCCAACCGAGTCAGCAGCCTTAGGCGGAGCTGGCGCCATTGCGTTAGCGGTTATCTATCGTCAGTTTAGCTGGTCGATGCTCTACGACGCGTCAAAAGAAACCGTCAAAGTGACGGCGATGGTGTTTGCGATTTTACTCGGCGCCACCGCCTTTTCCATGGCCTTTACTTATACCGGTGGCGATTACCTAGTCGAAGAATGGATGTTGCAAATTCCCGGTGAGAAGTGGGGCTTTTTGATCATTACCATGATCGTTATTTTGATTTTGGGCTTCTTTATCGACTTTGTGGAAATCTGTTTCATTATCGTGCCCATTATTGCCCCGGTGGCTGAAATCCTCGGCATCAATATGACTTGGTTTGCGATTTTGATCGCCATGAACCTGCAAACGTCGTTTTTGACGCCGCCTTTTGGCTTTAGTTTGTTTTACCTCAAAGGGGTAGCCCCAAAAGGCATTGCGACCACAGACATTTATCGCGGTGTGATGCCCTTTATCGGCATTCAAATTTTGGTTCTTGCCAGCTTGTTGATCTTCCCTCAATTGTACGGAATGTGATCGCTCAATTAACGCTTAAAACCCATAATTGATAGAGTAAAAGGCCACCACAACGGTGGCCTTTTTTGTGAGGTCAAGAATGCCACTGCAAGCCAAATTAATTTTTTTGAGTTTAGTGCCTTTATTACTGGTCACGGTGATCACGAGCTGGATTTCTATTCATCAAGCGAAAACCTTGGGCGCGCAAGAAATTCAAAGCTTTGAGCAAGGGCTAATCCGCTCAAAGGAATCGGCTTTAAAAGACAGTGTTGATCTTGCTCTCGACGCCATTAGTCATATATACCACGATACCTCCCTGCCCCAAGACATTGCACAGCAAAGGGTAAAACACATTCTCAACCGCCTGCGCTACGGCAAAGAAAACGACGGCTATTTTTTCGTCTACGACATCAATGGTATTAACTTGGTTCACCCAGTCCAGTCCGAATTAATCGGTCAAGATTTGCTGCGTATTCAAGATGAAAATGGCGATTACGTCATTATGAGGTTATTAGAACAAGCACGAACTGGTGGTGGATTTCACCGTTATTTGTGGCAAAAGCCATCGACAGGGGAAGAAGTGCCAAAACTCAGCTATGCCGCTTGGTTAGATGAGTGGCAATGGATGATAGGCACTGGGCTTTATGTCGAAGACATCGCACAAGAAGTCGCCAAATTGCGTTCAGAAGTCGATAAAAACATCGATACAACCTTTTTTACGGTGATTGTCATCATGGTCATTACCGTGGCTGTGATTGTGGTCATCACCCTTGCTGTCAACCTTCACGAACACCGCTTAGCCGACAAAAGCTTGAAAGAACTCGCGCATAAAACTGTTATGTTCCAAGAAGATGAAAAGAAACAACTCGCCCGCGAACTGCACGATGGCATTAATCAATTGTTGGTTTCGAGTAAATGTCATCTCGATTTGATGCAAACTGAAATAGACGACTCGCTGCGACAACAACACCTACAGCAATCACAACGGTCATTATTAACCGCCATCAATGAAGTGCGGCATATTTCTCACCAGCTCCGGCCCAGCGCTTTAGATGATATTGGCCTCAACGCCGCCCTAAAAACACTCTTGCAAGATTTTCAACTCCACGCGCAAATTCATGTTGAAACCTCCCTTTGCCACCCAGAGAAAAAACTGTCCTCAGAAGTGGCCACGACTTTATATCGCATTGCCCAAGAGTCTTTAACCAATATCGAAAAACACGCCAGTGCCAATTTAGTCACGGTTATTTTGCAACAAATGGGCGCGATGATGCAGTTGATCATTCGCGATAACGGCCGCGGTTTTGACGTCAGTAGTGCAATGCGAAAAAGCGGTATCGGACTGAGAAACATGCGCGAGCGTGTCGAGTTCATTGGCGGCGAAATTGAAATAGAAAGCGATCCTGGCTTCGGAACTGAAATCACTGTATTGCTCACTTTAGAAGGAAACCATTATGGATAATCATATTCGCGTGGTGATTGTCGACGATCATCAAGTCGTCCTAGAAGGGTTTATCTCGCGTTTAAAACAAGAGCCACAAATCGACGTTGTCGGCTCGGCCAGCAATGGATTTGAAGCACTTGAAGTGGTCAAAATGCTCAGGCCAGATGTGGTGCTGATGGATGTGAGTATGCCGGTGATGAACGGCATTGATGCCACCAGGCAGATCAAACTTGAGTGCCCAGATGTCAAAGTGTTGATGCTGACCATGCACGATAACCGAGAGTACATCATGGAGGTGATGCAAGCGGGCGCAGTGGGCTACATGTTAAAAGAAATTTGCGCCACGCGTATGATCCAAGCCATTGAAACCGTCTATCAAGGCTCAACGTATTTTTGTGAGTCGGTCACGCAAACCTTGTTTTCACAACAGATTGCACCAAATACCAAAAAACCCAACCCGCTTAGCCGACGTGAAGAAGCGATTTTAGCCCTCGTTGCCCAAGGTCACAGCAGTAAAAAAATTGCCTCTTTACTCAATATCAGCGCGCGCACCGTCGAAACCCATCGGCAGAATATTAAACACAAACTCGATATTCACAGTACGGCTGAAATGGCCAAATACGCGGTAGAAAATGGGCTGCTCGAATAGCCCATTTACCCTTTATGACACGCAAAGTTCGCTTGTCGCGCCTTGCCATCGTGCGCTATCAATTTAATGCTAACGCTCGAAGAGCTGAGGCGCCGCTTTTAACACCGCAGGGGCGCGCTCAATCATCACTTTGCCCCTGCGCACCGACCAAAGCACTTCCGATTGCTGACGCACGACCTCAACATCATCTGCCCCCTGTAAAATAATGAAATTGGCCGGCTTACCAACCTCTATGCCATATTGGTTATAGATATTGAGGACTTTGGCCCCATTGTCGGTAATAAAATCTAAAGCCGTTTTAAAATCGTCATACCCCATCATGTGGCAAGCATGAAGGGCAAAATCCAATTCGCGCAGCAATTTGCCATTGCCCAAGCTATACCAAGGATCTTGAATCGAGTCTTGAGCAAGGGCGACGTTGATCCCCGCTTGATTGAGCTCTTTAACTCGGGTGATACCACGGCGTTTGGGAAACGTGTCAAAACGCCCTTGCAAGTGAATGTTTTCGGTCGGGCAAGAGACAAACTGAATCCCCGATTTTTTCAATAAGCGAAACAACTTAGAACAATAGGCATTGTTGTATGTATGCATGGCTACAGTATGGCTGGCCGTCACCTTGCCCGCCATGTCATTTTCGAGTGTCGCGGTGGCGAGTACTTCGAGAAAACGCGATTGATCATCGTCTATCTCATCACAGTGAACGTCGACTAATTTTTGATGTTTTTTTGCCAGCTCTATCACATAGCGCATTGACTCAACACCGTATTCACGGGTGTACTCAAAATGTGGAATACCGCCAATCACATCGACACCCAATTCAACAGCTTGCTCCATCAACGCCTTGCCATTGTCAAAAGACAGGATACCTTCTTGTGGAAAAGCGACAATTTGCAAATCCAAGTATGGAGACAAAACGTCTTTCATCTCAATAATGGCTTTGAGTGCGGTGAGATCAGGGTCAGTCACATCGACATGGGTACGCACATGTTGCACTCCTTGAGCAATCAATAATTCACACGTTCGCTGCACGCGCGATTGGACATCTTCTCGGCTGAGCAAAGGTTTTCTCTCTGCCCAACATTCTATCCCTTCAAACAAAGTACCACTTTGATTCCACCTTGGTTCACCAGCCGTTAACGCGGCATCAAGGTGTAAATGAGGTTCAACAAAAGGGGCACAGGCTAAATTGCCTTTGGCATCGAGTGCATCTGGGCACTCGATCAGCCCTGATTGAGACTCAATAGCACTAAATTTTCCCTCTTCACACGATAAAGTGAAATAACCTTCTTGGTGGCGTAAACGCGCATTAATTACTTTCATCCATTGTCCCTCGTTTTGTCCTTAATCGGCGTTCAATAACGTGAATCAGGCGTCGAATAAAACAAGTTGCTTTTACTCATCGCCGTTAACACCAATTGATTATGCTTTTTTGTATTCAATCAATGTTTTTTCTACCAATAATGCCGTTTGTAAGCTCAAACGCTGCTGAGCATCAAAAACGCTCATCCCTGTGATCCGCTCGGCTTTGCGCAATCGATGGCTTAATGTGTTGCGATGTATCCCTAAGACAAGTGCACTGTTTCTCATGGCGCCTAACTGTTCAAAAAACACCGTGAGTGTGTGTTTTAATTCTATCTGTGCCGGATCCTTGGTTTGAAAAAGCTCGCCAAGGTGGCGCTGACAAAACGCTTTTAACAACTCAGGGTTATCGCTATTGCCAAACAACTGCACGACGCCAAGGTGTTGGTAATGCATCATTTTTAGATCATGAGCTAGACAATACCTTACCGCCTGTTTCACTTCTGAAACGGCTTGAGAAAGATATTGAAAGCACTGAGCCTCACTGATCCCCAACACACAAGAAGGCCCTAAAGCATCAATTCTCTCTAATAAATACTGCCAAGACGCATCGCTCACTCGCTCATTGCCCGAGGAAACGGGCAAACACAATAACCAACCTTGCTGGTAATCGAGCAAGGGCAACACGCTCGCTTGCCTGTCGACAAACTGCTTGAGCAAATATTGCACGCTGGCCAACTCACTTTGCGCCATGTGAAAACACTGTACCATAGCAACGACCAGGGGCTGATCAAGCGCGATCCCCAATTGCGCAACTTGTGTTAAAGCCATCGAATCTAGGTGGTGATTTTCTATCGATTGATACAAAAGCCACTGGGTTGATTTTTGAGCGTGCTCAGTATCAATAATGACCTTTGAAATCAATTGGGTCACCTTAACCATCGGAAAGGCATAAGGCTGTGTAATGAGGGGTAAATTCAAGCGATCCGCTTCGGATAATAAGACCTCGGGAATCGCTTTCACATAAGGAGAATCGATCAGCATGACGACGCCGCTGGCATGGCACTCTGCGGCACAATGAAACAGCTCAACCACTTCCTCACTTTGCCAATGCCAATTCAGACCCGTGATAAAAATCAATTCACCGCCTTCCAACCAATCTTTGATATCGGCATTTTCCGCCACATAGGGCCAACGAACAATGTTATTTTGTCCGCCGGCCCCAGCGCAAAGTCTCAGCGCAGACAAGCTCGGCATGGCGAGTAAATCTTCAACTTTAACCATGAATTAAGCGCGTTCCATCACGCTGGCTTTATGCGCAGCGATGGTGATAAGTAACGAGTAAAACCCAGCTGCAGTGACAATTCCAACTAAAGGTGCAACCCAAGGTGAAAAATACGCACACGCCGACCCAACCACATAGGCGCAAAGTCCCATCATATTAAAAGCGGGTAAATTCGCCTGCTCTAATGTCGGCATCTTACCTTTATAGCGGACCCAATATTCGGTCATGATGATGGCACCAATCGGCGGGATAAAAGTACCTAGCAAAATTAAGAATGGGATAAGAAGGTTATACATTCCTAACATCGCCATCGCGGTGCCAATTGCCGCTCCAATAAGGGTAATTAGACGACGCTTATCCGTGCGCAGTACGTGACACCCAGCCGCGGCAAAGTTGTAAATGGTATTGTCTTGTGTTGTCCAAATATTGGCAAACAGCATTAATAACGCCACCAACATAAAACCTTGCGCCAGTAATACATCAACAATATCGGCTTGCTGATAAATCATCGCCCCAAAAGCACCGACAAAAACCATTAACCCATTGCCGATAAAAAAGGCTGCTAACGTACTCCATACCGCCACCTTGCCGCTTTTGGCAAATCGACTCCAGTTAGTCGCTTGCGTACCGCCGCTGACGAAAGTACCAAATACCAAGGTAATGGCAGCGGCAACCGGCATCGATGTGGTAGGCTCTTGTGCAATAAGTTGTTTTAGACCACCGATATCGACAAAACCTTGATAAAAACTCAAGCCAATGAAAAAGAGCATGAGCGGCACTGATATTTTTGATAACCACTCCAAAGCGCGATAACCGATATAAGCAGAAATACAAAAGCCAAACCCAAAGATGAGCATCAAAGGCAAAGTCCAACCTTGCGGTAACTCAAGTACTTTAACTAAAATTAATGCAATGGTTGCAGTGCCCCAGGCATACCAACCGATTTGGGTAAACCCTAAAACAAAATCTGATAACTTACTGCCCTGAGTACCAAATGCATAACGGCCGAGTAATACGGTATTTAAGCCAGTTTTGCTGGCGATATAGGCGAGCGCTGCGGCATAACTGCCCAGCAATAGGTTACCAACGAGTAAGATCGCAAGCATTTGATAAAAACTAAACGCGGTACCTAATGTTCCCCCTGCCCACATCGTCGAGGTAAAAAAAGTAAAGCCAAGCAGTACTGACATCATTGACCACAGGCCTTTTCTTTCGCTATCGGGCACTGCGCTTAACGGGTAATCACTGTTGCTGTTCATGGTATTCATCCTTGAATAAGTCGTGAAAAAACAATTTCGAGCGAATAGATAAACAACTTACATGCCAAGAAAAAAACCATGTTTCGCCGTATTCCCTTCAGCATTCCAGATTGTTTACTCAGCAGTAAATGTACCAAATGCACAAAAATTTCATCGACACATAAAACGAGGCCTACTCAGAGCAGAGCCAATGCACCAATATATTTAATTTCTCACCAGCTTGGTGCGCCTCCTTGCTTACATCGGCTCGGTTTACAGAGCCGTATTTGTTGGTTTCTGATTTTTATTTCATATTCACGATCGGTTTGTACCCTCGTTCTTAGGTTCATTATCGGCAAAGGTAAATAACCCTCGCCAGCGCCGCTCTCTCGCCAGCTGATAGAGGAGTTCAATTTCTCTTTGGCTGTCTTGCTGTAACCATTCAATAATCTGTTGCTGAAGCGGTGACGGCTGGCGCTGATGGCAATAATACTGCCAAGCGCTGTGTTGCACCGGTACTTTTGAAGGACAGGTTAAAAAGCCTTGCTGCATTTCTGGCAAAACCAAAAGCAAATCCGTGACGGTGACCCCCTGACCGGCCAAACACGCACTTAAGGCCAAATCTAGGGTAAAGAACACCGAGTGTTTCACTGTGTCGTTTCGCTGTATCTTGCTTTTCTTTAACCATGAGTTCCAATCCTCGTGATTAAAGGTCGGATGTAAACGAGGCAAGGTTAATACCTGTGCGAGATCGTGTTGCTCGCCCAATAGGCTCGGTGGGCACACGGGGGACATAAACTCATCACGTAGATAAGTAAAATGACTGAGTTCTTGATATTGATGCCCCCTACGAGTGTTAAAGATAAACACGTCGTAATCGCCGCGGTCGATCCCTTCATCTTCTTCTAGGGCGGGGACAACACTGATATCAACATGAGGAAAATGCTCGCTCAGTCGTTTGAACTTTGGGATCAAACAACGCGTGGCGTAACTCAAGGTCGCCTTAATCACCACTTTTTGATGATCTTGGTGTTGCCAAGAAGCAATTAAGGTCTGTAAGGCTTGATAATGCTGACTCAAGGTGGCAAATAACGTCTGTCCATAAGAGGTTAACTCAATCGCTCTGTGCTTGCGGATCACTAACGTGACTCCGAGTTCAGATTCAAGTTGCTTGACTTGTCGACTGACGGCGCTTTGCGTCACGTGAAGTTCGCTGGCCGCTTGAGTAAAGCTCAGATGCCTCGCCACCGATTCAAACGCTTTAAGACTGTTGTGAGAAAAGGGAAGTTCTGGGTATGGCGACATAGTTCGCATTCCTTGAAGTCATAGTAAAGAGGCAGAAATGTCAATTGAAGATTCGATTCAGCATCCGTATCTTAGGGCTCTATTCTATCGAGGTTATCATGCAAAAAATACTTTCTCTTGGCTTTCCATTGATTATTTCTCAACTGATATCAATGGCCCTAGTCGCTACCGATGTGGCGATGATGGCTCACTTAAGTGTCCTTGATCTTGCCGGTGGCGGTCTTGGTGCCTCGTTATTTGCATTGGTTTTTCTCGTGGTCAGCAGTATTGTCGGCTGCAGTGCCAATTTAATTGCCATGGCTTTTGGTCAATTCAATCACTCTATTGCAAAGCAGCAGCAAGCCATAGGTAAGCTTATCAAAGGGGGGCTGTTACTCAGTGTCATTCTCAGTGTGTTGGTGGTTACCGCGCTGTCTTTTGTCGCGCCGCTCTTCATAGTCACCGGTCAATCTGCTGACACTACAGCGATCGCCATGGCGTATCTTGACACATTAAAGTGGTCGGTATTCCCAACGATACTTTTGCTCATTTTACGAGCTTTAACGAGCACTTATGGCCAAACTCGCTCCATTTTGATCATGTCGATAGCGACTGTACTCATCAATATTCCCATGAGTTATCTTTTGGCTTTTTACTGGCAAATGGGCATTACAGGTCTGGGCCTTGGCACCACCCTTTCCGCCACTCTTGTGTTGCTTGGCTACGGCGCCTGGGTGTTTGCTCAACCTCAATTTGCTTTCATGTCTCCTTGGCGTTCACTAGAGCAATACTCACTGTCTTTAGTCACGCCGTTGCTAAAAATGGGCTTGCCGATTGCCATTGCTGCGTTACTGGAAAATGGCCTGATTTTTGGCGCGACCTTTATGGCGGGCAGCATTAGTATTGCAGCCCTGGCCTTGCACCAAGTCTTGTTGCAATGTTTGAGCTTTACTTGGAATATCAACTTTGGCCTCGCTCAAGCTGCAGCCATTATGACCAGTAAAAGCTACGGTGCCGGTCAAATTGAGCAAATCAAAAAGACGGCGATGAGCAGTTTTACTTTGGTATCGTTGATCAGCGTGATTTTATGCAGTGTCTTTATTGCCTTTCCAGAGGTCATTCGTTGGGTATTTCAAATTGAGCCCAACAGTGACATGCACCAATTGCTCAACACTTCACTCTGGGTCGTTGCTTTGTGCTTTTTAGTCGATGCTTGGCAATTACTGGCCATTAACCTTTTACGGGGCATCAACATTGTCCTTGGGCCCACAGTAATGACGGCCATTGGCTATTGCGGATTTGGCTTACCTGCGGCAGCAATATTAATGCAAAGTGACGGTTTAACCGGACTGTGGGCGGGTATTGCAATTGGTTTAGCCTTAACGGCTCTGTTGCTCATAGTGCGTTTGATCTTCTCGATTGCGCACGTATCACGAGCGCAAACGCACACACTGATTGCCGATTGAGGGTGTAAAACCAAACTGCGTCATGAGCTCGGCTGGCGCTGCCCCACCTCACGCGATGCAAGTACGAATGAGATGGAACGATAAACTAAGCTCATCCGTGGAAAAAAACCTGTGCAGCCAGGGCCAATAAAATCCCCCCCGTTACTCGATCAATCCACACCGCCTGACGTCGAATCATCGCTACGATCTGGCTTTGTGACAACACAATCGCCATAAAGGTATACCAAGTCCCATCAATGATGGTCGGCGTCGCAATGACAGTCAACTTGTCCCAATAATCGTACTCAAGGTGGATAAATTGACTGAATAAAGCGATAAAAAACAGCGCAATTTTGGGGTTGAGTAATGAGATTAACGCCCCTTCTCGCGCTGACTGACGCCAAGACACCGAGTGACCCGAAGATAATTTCTGTGCAATTCCGCCCTGAGAACGCAGCGCCTGCCAGCCTAAATACGCCAAATACCCCGCACCGGCATAACTGACGAGATGGAAGACCATGGGCATATTCTGTAACACCACTGCCAAACCGAGTAAGGTCAGCAGCGCGTATACGCCAATACCCAAAGCGTGAGCCCAAGCGGCAGCAATACCATTGATGCGCCCGCCCGCCAGTGTGTGTTTGGCAACAATAGCAAGGCTTGGACCTGGCGACATGGCGCCGAGTAGAGACACGCTCGCTAAAGCCAACCAAGTAGTTAAGGTCATGGCAAGTTCCGAAACAGTTGATGAGATAAGAAGTGAAGTGTAGCGAGTATCGGTACAAAGACAACAGCAAAATGCCGAGTGATGGAATTCTGCTCTCTCGGCATTTTTGGTGGGGTCTTACTCCAATGAACAACGATTCACTCGGATAAAAGTACTGATGACTTTACCTTTTGGTCTCGTCATTAAAAATTAAATCCCACTCCTGCGCTAAGCGTACCAAAATCAATATCTTCAATCTCAGTGTATTCATATGAAAGATCAAGGGCGATGTCTTCGGTCACATTGACTCTCAAACCAGCCGCTAGGACCAGATCACTTTCATCATCACTGTCTGAATCAGACGAATCGCTCACTTCGATCTCTGCGCGAGCGAGACCGGCCATACCATAGACTTTCAAGTTATCAGACAATGCATAAGTTGGCCCAGCAAGCAAAGAGAGGTAGTCGATATCAATCTCATAACCGCTGGTGTAAGACTCACTGCTTTTTGTGTAAGTCAGCGAGCTGATAAAACCAATTTTATCGTCAGCTTGATAAGTGTATTTAAGATTAATCCCTGCCGGATCATCGATTAACCCATCCACGGTGTCGTCACCTGTATCAATATCGGTACTCGCATACCCGACCGATAAAGCATGGTGTGGTGTCAAAAAGTGATTTTGCTCTGCCATGACACTCGCCGATGCAGTGAGACCGAGGACAAAAGCGCAGAAAAGAGACGTTTTTTTCATATTACCTAACCAGTATTGTTATTTTTTAATTAATAAGCAAACGCTCTCATATTTAAGCTTATTTGGGCAGAGTTACGCTTTTTTAATGTGATCTTTATCATAAAAATTTTGTATCAATTATTGACTCGTTTCACCATTAACCTATTGAAATAGTTATATAAGAATGATTGATGCTCAATTACCTCTTCTGTTGTGCTGATCAACAACTGAATAATAAACAACAAACAGCTAACATATCTTCCTCAATTTGATGCCATGATCAATTTTCAGCCAATATTTAATTAGATGACAAATGATAAATTTGGTGAATATTGCTAGATTGTAATAAAACAATGTTTTTTAATTACAAAAAATCACTACTGAAACCTTTTTTAGTGTGATATAAATCACTCTATAAAAATGTTACCAAACGTTACAAGATTAAAATTATGTTACTGGATAAATGCATTAATTACATTGATAACAACACAGTCGGAGTGACTAAAATTGTTGATGAAAGCAAGGTTTATTGGCTAAAAATCAACGGTGAAGACAAGTCGAATTTCATCCGTAAGTGCTCTGCTTTTATCTCACATGTGAGCTTTCTATCTTTTCTTCAGACCAAATCAACGCTCGACTCTCTCGAACGGTTTGAACACGAAAGAGTTATGTTGCACTTTTTAAATGAGAATGGTTTTAATGTGCCTGAAATTGAGCTGGAAGGTGAAGGTTACTTTGTGACGGCAGACCGCGGTACCCAGCTTAAAAACTTACCGGCTGAGCGCATTACTGATAATATGTTGAGTGACTTATTTACTTTATTTGCCCGTCTCCACAATTCCCACGTAGCCCATGGCCGACCTGCATTGCGCGATATCTTAGTCGATGAAGAAGATCAGATCAGTTTGATCGATTTTGAAGAGTCGACAATGGAGGCCAACTCGAGCCTTAAAGCCCGTGATATCTTTTTGCTCTTGATGGATTTGTGTCGATTAAACTCAGTGACAGAGCAACGTAAACTGGCCGCTTTAATGCACTGGAAAAATCAAGTTAGCGCAGCAGAATGGCACAGTTTGTATAAAATTTTTCGCTTTGCCAACAAAGGCCGCTGGATCGCGAAAGCCATTTTATCGCACAAACCCAAAAACCGAGCTTCTCAGCAGTTAATTGACACCTTATCACTACTAGGTCGCGCTTTTCACTAATCCATATTGCTCAGTTATCGCCCCGTCACGCCGTGCTTCCATACCGTTCGGCGTGATTTAATTAGTTAATCCTACCAACTTGATGGCAAGGACTTAGAGTTTCATTCTTTAAGATCAACCAAAACCTAAAGCAGTAAAAAAATCCAATAATACAACCAAAAACCGCCTGTTAGATTGTAAAAATCAAAATAAGCCAAATAAAAAATCATAAAATAGCGAAAAATTTAGAATGTAAAACTGTATATTAGTATGCATTATTGATTTTTTTATTTGAAAAAGTGGCTATTTTATGGTTTTTTGTCCTTAACTCATCGATATGAGCGACCATAAACCATTGCCATGAGGCACGGTCATCTCACCATGACCCGGGAAAGGAATTCCGTTTACTTGTTTATCGCCACAGATCGCCGCGCTCTGATCTTTGCCGTTGGACAAGCCCCCTTTTTCTTTCTCAGTGATCTCATTGCAATCCCTACTATCCAATTGAACTAAGGGAATATTCAATGCAGTCATTTGTAGATTTTATAAATGGAATAATCTGGAGCCCAGCCTTGATCTATCTGTGTCTTGGTGCCGGCTTATTTTACTCAATCCTCACCCGTTTTGTGCAAGTTCGCCACTTTAAAGAAATGTGCCGTTTGTTGGTCTCAAACAAGAGTTCGACCAAGGGGATTTCATCTTTCCAAGCTTTGGCGGTTTCCCTGTCTGGCCGTGTTGGTACCGGTAATATTGCCGGTGTTGCTGCAGCCATCGGTTTTGGTGGCCCAGGTGCGGTCTTTTGGATGTGGATGGTCGCTTTCTTTGGCGCAGCAACGGCTTACGCAGAGTCGACACTCGCGCAAATTTACAAAGAAGAAGAAGATGGCCAATTTCGCGGCGGCCCTGCTTACTATATAGAAAAAGCACTTGGCCAAAAATGGTATGCTTGGATCTTTGCCATTGCCACTATTTTCGCCTGTGGGGTATTACTGCCAGGTGTGCAATCAAACAGCATCGGTAATGCCGTTGAAGCGGCGTTTGGCTCTGGTGACATGATCGAAACGACCTTTGGG
Source organism: Vibrio sp. (assembly GCA_041587235.1). Classification (GTDB taxonomy): domain Bacteria; phylum Pseudomonadota; class Gammaproteobacteria; order Enterobacterales; family Vibrionaceae; genus Vibrio. The sequence continues at coordinate 11,436 of JBFGYW010000021.1, read as the reverse complement.
ACTTACAGCTTTGCTAAGGTACTAACGGGGACAGTCATTGCGATTATTTTAGCCTTTATCATCTTTGGTGGTGTTAAACGCATCGCAAGCTTTACCCAAATTGTCGTGCCGTTTATGGCGCTTGCTTACATTGTCACCGCCTTTGTGATCTTGCTACTCAACATTGATAAAATCCCCAGTGTTTTCTCACTGATCATCAGTGATGCCTTTACGCCGATTGCCGGCTTTGGCGCTGCTATTGGTTGGGGGGTAAAACGCGGTGTTTACTCCAACGAAGCGGGACAAGGTACAGGGCCACACGCCGCCGCTGCCGCGAGTGTTGACCACCCTGCACAGCAAGGTTTAGTTCAGTCATTTTCTATCTATATCGATACGCTATTAGTCTGCTCGGCCACTGCCTTTATGATCATCATTACTGGCGCTTATAACGTACAAGGCCCAGATGGTGCTTTGCTGGTACAAAACCTCTCCGCCGATATTTCAGCCAATGGCCCAGTCTTTACCCAAATGGCGATCGAAAGTGCGCTGCCAGGCGTCGGTAAACCCTTTATCGCTGTCGCCTTGTTCTTCTTTGCCTTTACCACGATTTTGGCTTACTACTACATTGCAGAAACCAACGTGGCCTACATTCGTCGCACGCTCAAACTCGAAGGGCTCAAGTTTATCTTAAAACTGGTTCTGATCGCTTCGGTGTTCTACGGCACAGTGAAAACCGCTAACCTGGCTTGGGCTATGGGCGATGTTGGCGTTGGCTTGATGGCTTGGCTTAACATCATTGGTATTTTGATTATCTTTTTTGTCGCCAAACCGGCTTTAGCGGTTCTGAAAGACTATGAAGAACAGCAGCAAGCCGGTGTTGAGGAATATACCTTCGATCCGAAAAAACTCGGCATTAAAGGGGCGACCTATTGGGAAAAACGTCTCGAGCGCCAGAAAAAGACCTCAGACATTGATCCGGTATAATCCTCACGCTATTGCTATTGCCTAAAAATAAAAACCGCCGGTGCACTGCAGCGGCGGTTTTTTCCTAATCAAATCAAATCAAATCAAATCAAATCAAATCAAATCAAATCGAATCTAATCTAATCTAATATATGCGCATTTATCTCTACTCAGGCAGATTTTCCAATTGGTTATTTGTGATCCGGCGAGATCGGTTTTTTCGACCAAATACCTGCTAATGTTGAGCCCGATAAATTATGCCAGATCGAGAACAAAGTGCCGGGCACCGCAGAAACTGGGGTAAAAAATTTCATCGCCAACGCGGTGGCCAATCCTGAATTTTGCAAACCAACTTCAAACGCAATCGTTCGGCAAACTTGTTGGGAAAAGCCCAAACAACGACAAATCCAATACCCCATAAAGAGCCCCAGTCCATTGTGGACAATCACAGCCAATGCCACGATAACTCCGATCTCCTGAATGTTATTCTGGTTGAGAGCCACAACAATCGCGATGATCACGACAATCGCCACCATCGATATAAACGGTAAAATAGGTGCCATCGCCTTAGTCAGTGGCCGTAAAAATACATTGGCAAAGACCCCAATCGCCACCGGTATGAGCACGATTTTAACCAAGCTAGATAACATTGCCCACGCAGGAACATCGACGCTTTGACCGGCAAATACCTCCACTAACAAGGGGGTTAAAACGACACCGAGTAAAGTCGAAATCGCCGTCATTGAAATCGACAACGCAACGTCTCCTTTGGCTAAATAGCACATCACATTAGAGGACGTCCCGCCCGCCACACTGCCGACTAACACCATTCCCACTGTAAGTGCACTATCAAACTGAAAAAGAAAACTGACGAACAGCGCAGCAAGGGGCATGATGGAGAATTGTAAGAACAGACCAGAGATAATGGCCCAACGATGTCGAGCGACATTTTTAAAATTTTTGGGCGTTAAAGTTAAACCCATCGCCAACATGATCACCATTAGCAGTGGCACTATCTGACTTTTTAAAGGAACAAAAAGCTCTGGCTGCTGATAGGCGATGAAAGACAATAATACGGCCCATAAAGGGAATAATTGCGTGATAAAATTGAGCATAGTTTTGCTCTCGTCCTTGTTATGATTATGGACAAGTAAAACTACCTAAGCTGATAAGCAGTTACAATAACGAATGTGAAATAAATAAAAAAAGCTCGACCACACTGTGCTCGAGCTTCTTCAATTAACCTTGATTAAAGCGAAAAATCGCTATGTTCTTTACGCGGTTACCGTGGCCGATTGTGGCGCTTTTTTCTCACCAATCGGCAAGACTGTACGGCCGTATTCTTGGTTCAATACTTGTGCCATGGCAAAATAAATTGCACTTGCGCCACAGAAAATGCCTTCAAAACCAGCGATAATGCCAATGGCTTTAATGCCGGTGAAGTCATGAATCGCCAACAAAGCAAACAATATGGTTAAAGATCCAAATACCACTTGTTTTGCCACTGGGTAGTTCAAAGAGCCAATGAACATAAAGCCAGTGAAAATACCCCACAAGGTGAGATACCAACCCATAAAGTGCGCAGGGCTCGCAGGAAAGCCCATTTTAGGCAGGGCAATTAGACCGACTAAGGTTAGCCAAAATAGACCGTAAGAGGTAAAGGCTGTAGTCCCAAAGGTGTCGCCGCGTTTAAAGCACATGCAGCCAACGATGACCTGGCTCAAACCACCGTAAAAAATGCCCATCGCTAAGATCATTGAATCGAGTGGAAAAAAACCAGCATTGTGAATGTTTAATAATACTGTCGTCATACCAAAGCCCATTAGACCCAATGGCGCTGGATTGGCAAGTTTCGTTGACATCAACCTTTACCCTAATTAAAAGTGAATAAAATTGCGCCAATAGAGCGCAAAACCGAGGCGGATTCTACAGACTAAAGACAGAAAAATAAATTAATTTAAACCAATAAATTGAATGAATAGTAGGCAAAAATGAGAATGCTCAATAGCTCAAGGCTTTAGAGGTCGACTTAAAACAAAAAAGGTGACAGACGATTATGTCTATCACCTTATTATCGAATCAAAGTCGCTGATATCTATCCGCTCTTATCGGGCCGATGTTAAACGGTAAATTTCCCCAGTACCTGATGCTGCGCTTTGACAAAATCGACTTGTTGCTCGGTCGCTTTATTGGCTTGGGTCGCATTGTCGGTCACTTCTTGCGTGATTTGTTTAATGTTAACGGTATTGGTGTTGATCTCTTCCGCCACCAGGCTTTGCTCTTCGGCTGCCGAGGCAATTTGGATGTTCATATCACTGATTTTTTGGATCGCGTGATAAATCTGTTGCAGAGCATCTTCTACATGGCCAGCGTTTTCGACAGTCTCTTCTGAGGCCCCTTTACTTTGTCGCATCGCACTGACTACGGCATCAGCACTGGTGTGCAGCTGAGCAATAATCGCGTGAATTTCTGTGGTCGAGTCTTGTGTTCGGCTGGCTAACGAGCGAACTTCATCAGCGACCACGGCAAACCCTCGGCCATACTCCCCCGCTCTTGCCGCTTCAATCGCCGCATTGAGCGCCAACAAATTGGTTTGTTCAGCAATATCACTAATCACTTTTAGCACGGTATCGATATCCGTTGTCGCGCTTTTCAGTTTTTCAACTTCGCTGGTCGAGCGTTCAATAGTTTGTGACAGAGCATGTATATTCTGCGTGGTTTTCGCCACTAACTCACTGCCGGTTTGCGCGGATTTTTCGGCCTCTTGCGCCGCGGCAGCTGCCCCTTGGGCATTATTGGCCACGTCGTTGGACGTCACGGACATTTCATGCATGGCCGTCGCCAATTGTTCGATTTGCTCGAGCTGTAATCCCATGGCTTTCGCCGATGTGCTCGCCCCTTGCTTGGTGCTCTCTGTCCCATCAAGTATCTTGTCAGCTAGCTGCTTAAGATCTTTGATTTGTTGTTGTAACGCTTGAGTGAACACATTGAAATTTTGTGATAATTGAGCAAATTCAGCATCAATATCGGTGTTTAATCGCTGAGTTAAATCACCACTGCCCGAAGCCACGCCTTCCATTCTTTGATTGAGTAAACGAAGAGGAGTCATTAATTTCTTCATCAATAAGCCAAGCAGCAACATGGAGATAAGCAAGGCAATCACACTATAAATAATGGCATTATTGCGAATTTCTGTAACCGTGCTGTATGCGGCTTGCTGGTCAATCACAGCGCCGACATACCAGTTTTGTCCGGCGATTTTTGTAAACTCAACGATTCTCTCGTCGCCAGAATTGAGCTGGGTATGAAGCACTTTGTTAGTGTTTAAATCGACATAGGGGAGAAATTGCGCCATTTTTTGGCCATTAAGAGCCGCATCCGGGTGAGCCAACACCACTTGCTGATCGGTGACAATGAATAGATATCCCGAGTCCAGATCCACATCATTCACCATGTCAGACAGCGTCTTTAAACTCATGTCGAAAAACAGCGCCCCCTTAAACTCGCCAGCCGCTTGTAATGGCGTGGCAATCGAAATCAGTATGTCGCCAGTCACCGCGTCAGCATAAGGGTCGGTAATGATGAGTTGATTGCGCTCTTTCGCATCTTGATACCAAGGTCGAGTACGCGCATCCCAATCACTACCGGGATCCCAATTTGGATCGCCGGAAATCGCTTTGCCGTCGGTTTCCATACCGCCGCCAACCAATAAAAAGTTTTGGTGCAGTGTCGGGTTTTCAATCACGTCGGTAATACCGGCTCGCGACAGATCGTTATTCGCTAATGAAGTTACGTATTGCGCTTGCGCTTTTTGGGCATCAAGTACGTGAGAAACTGTGCGACTGACACCGTTAATAGTATCGCGCGTGGTTTGAGCAATCTGTTGTTCTACTTCAGATTTAATCGTTAGGTACTGACTAATACTCAATAAAGAGATTGAAACAATCAGCAGAAATGAGGAGGCAATGACCACTTTATAACTAAACTTCATAATGGACTTCCGTGTTGTATTGTAAAAAAGATCGCTCAGCGGCACTAAAACACCTATTTATAGATCTAATGAATAATACGCTCTATGAGAGCCTAGGTATAGCGGTAAGTGACCTTACACACCATGGGCCAATGCTCCATCGCGTTGCAATGTCTTAGTTACCTTGGCTTAACCGCCACCCATTTGATCAGCATGGCTTCGAGCTGTTTAAACTCGAGCGGCTTGGTTAGAAAATCACACATTCCCGCACTCAAACACAGATGTTTATCGGCTTCTAAGACATTGGCAGTCAGGGCAATAATCGGCGTATTTTGGTGCTGTGGCAATTGTTTGATACTCTTCGTTGCTTGCAAGCCATCTAACACTGGCATTTGCATGTCCATCAAAATGAGATCGAAGTGCTCTATTTGGCATAATTCAAGAGCTTGCTGACCATCGCCCACTTTGGTCACCGAAGTGATATTGAGGTTTTCGAGCAAACTTTCAATCACCACCTGATTTATCTCATTATCTTCTGCCACCAATACCTTAAGATGGGAGAGATCCACTCTTGGGGATTGTTCGACAAGATCAGATAACAGACTTTCTTTAATATCCGGTATTTCACTTTCTAAGGTAAAATAAAAGCAAGACCCTTTCCCTAACTCACTGTCGATTTTGAGCCGTGTTTGCATCAGTGACAAGAGCTTACTGGTGATGGTTAAACCAAGCCCTGTCCCGCCATAGCGACGAGTAATCGAAGTATCAGCCTGTGAGAAAGCATCAAAGAGCGTTTTGATGTTATCCGCATCAATCCCGATGCCGGAGTCCACAACGCTAAATGTCAGCGCCACTTTGTTTGTCTCATCGGTAACGCAATCGATATACAGAGTCACACTGCCTTGCTCAGTAAACTTGATCGCATTGCTTAACAAGTTCATCAACACCTGCTTTATTCTCGTCTCATCGCCTAAAAAATAAGGCTCATTTTTGGGCGCCTTAACATAGAGTTGTATCGCTTTGTCTTCCGCTTGATGGCGAAATAAATGATCGAGCTCTTCGCACAGTTTTTGCAAATTCACCGGTCGATGTTCAAGTTCGACTTTACCGGCTTCAATTTTACTTAAATCCAAAATGTCGTTAATGATCACCAACAAACTATTGCCCGACGATTGAATGATCTCGAGCATTCGCCGTTGCTGTGCTGTTAACTCCGTATTACTCAATTGCCACGCCATACCTAATACACCGTTCATCGGCGTGCGTATTTCATGGCTCATATTAGCCAAAAATTCCGATTTAATTTTCGTTGTATGCTCAGCGCTTTGCTTGGCTAAATTGAGATCTTGGCTGACATCGCGAAATCGACTGGCCGCCTCGGCGAGTAAACCAATTTCATCGTTGCGTTTGGTCCCCGTGATCGATGCCGATAAATTCCCCGCCAAAAACTGCCGAAAACTATTGGTAAGCAAGCTGAGCGCTTTGGCAATATGCAAATGAAAAAACAACGACAATGCGATCAAATACACCACAGAAGCTATGCTCAATAACATCAGGATTTGTTCTGATGTACGAATACTGGCCTCCCCCACTTTTTTTATGTCACTGAGACGTTTTAATGCCAGCTCTTTGAGCGCATTGGCTTGAGTACTAAACTCAATCGTATCGCCTGCCATCACAACATTGATTAACGAGAGATAATTGCGATTCGCCTGAACACTTTTAGCAAATGTCTCTTGATACTGTTTAACTAATGCTTCAAGCTTGGCGGCAGACTCATGCTCAATGTTTAATGGCTTATCGGCTAAATTGTTTAACAGCAAATGAACCGCTTGTTTTTTGGTGAAGTCTTTTTTGGTTAAAAACAGCCAGGCACTGCGATGTAAAGTATGCCAATCATTGTTTTTTTCCACTATGCTCAGTTTCACTTCGGCATTTTGAGAATCGATCTCTAAAGATTCAAGCAAGGTTGTCGCTTGCTGGTAGATCGATTCAAGATCAGTGTTAATTAGCCCAGAGCGCAACTGATGTAGCGATACAAGCACATCTAAGTGGCCAGAAAATCGGGTCACCAACTCAGATAAAGAACCCACATAACGCAATTCTTCAGAGGGAACATGACGACTCGATAGCGTATTAATTCTGGTATAAAGATTGGCCACATTTTGGCTGATTTTGTCCAATACGCTTTGGCTACCCGTATTACTGTAAACAGAGATATCGCGTTGAACTTCGACTAATTCTTTATTAATACTGAGAATTGACGTGGTGTATGTACTGATTTCAGCCGCATTACCCATCACGACTTGAATGGATGAGAGACGCTGCGCCATCACAATATAGCTTGCCGCAATCGTCGCAACGAGCAAACTCAGTGCCAAGATGATTTTCGCGACAATAGAACGAGATATGATCTGCAACAAACCGTCACCTTATGCGTAAAGTAATTCGTACCATTTATCTAAGCTGTAATCGTAGTTTTGCATCACCGTATTCCAGACCGCAATATTGGACAGGCGCGATACGTAACTGCCACCGTGTCGAACATCCCCTGCATAAATAGACACATTGCCATCGGTGCCTCTCAAGTTGGTTTGCGCTTCTTTGCCTTCATACCAATAGTCCCATTCGGCTTTCGACATTAGGTCGCGGCTGCGTTGTGGATTGGAGATATAATAGCCCTGCCGAGCAATGAACGCGCCTGGGAATCCTGATAACCACCAGTTCATGTATTCATAGGCGGCGTCTTGTACATGCCCAGAGACTTGCGATGACAAGCACATGACGCCATGCCAAGCGCGGTACCCTTCTTTTGGCGCCGCGTAAATCACCGGAATGCCCTGCCCTTTACAAGTGCTCACCGCTGGGGAGAACATGCTTTGGATATGAACGCGCTGATTTTTCATAAAGTCGACCGATTGCGGGACGGAAGTCCAAAAACCGGCGAAATGCCCTTGGCGTTTTTTAGCCAATAAGATGTCAAACAAAGCATCGATTTCAGCTATGCTCATATTGCCAATATCGTTAAAGCTCATTAACCCTTGGCTTTGTGCCGCCAAAGCTGCATCAAAAATGCCAATAGTCGGCGCATTAACTAACGCCACTTTTCCTTTATTGCGCTCATCCAATAACCAAGACCAAGATTCTGTTTGGTACGCTTTCCCTTTTTCGATAAAACGGGTGTTGTAGCCAAAAGAATCGACATTGTGAACATAAGGCATAAAGCTTAATTGATCGGATGCTGTCGCCCCCAGTGAGCCATCGGGCTGAACAAAGATAATTTTATTGGGTGCATCACCAGCCCCGATCCGCGCCTTGTCGGTGAGTTGCCCAGTTTTGGTTAAGCTGTTGACTTCATCCCAATAACGCAATCTTTCTGCCTCTATTGGCTTGATGGTCCCAGCTTGCCAAAGGATATTGATCGAATCTGACCAATGCTCATAAAGATCAAATGCACTTGGGTCAGTCGCTGCCTTTTGAAGTAACGCCGCATCGCCCATCGGAGTAAACTCTAGATGGATACCCAACTCTTTCATGGCTTTTTGGCGCAGTTTTTCTTGTAAAGTGACATGCGTCCCCATCACTCTCAGCGTGACCTTTTTTTTGGCGTACACATAAGGCGCTCTTAAGCTCAGCGCTGAGGTAGCAGCACCGGCTCCGAGTGTGCGTAGAAATTGACGGCGATTGAGTTTATAACTCATGGAGTGACTCTCCTAATAACTGGCTCTTGCAAGGTAAAACTCGGGGCAAGTCAAAGCCGTGAATGACAAGTGTCTCGACGCTGATAGAACATGAGCAATATAAACACTCTCGTCATGCCTGTTTCATTAATCCTAGACCATATTCAATGATATTCATCACTTAGGTCATAACTTTGATAGGTCGGTCGATTTTTAGGCTCAACATGGCGATAAGTTGTTATCGAAAGGAAAAAGATCGGCTTATGTTGGAGTGGGTATTTTCACCGGTCATGCTTTTTACTTTAAGCCTTGTCCGGTGCTATGCAGCCACTGCCCTCAAAAATAAAAGGGCCATTATCACAATGAACATCACTGCGAAGAAACCAATTACCTCCACAAGGTTTTGAGCATGTGCTTGGCCCTGTATTTGACATTGCCAGACATTGCCAAAAATGACTAACCCAAAGACAAAAAAAGTCCGCAATTACGCGGACTTAAGGTTGATTTAGTGCCTGTTAATGCCAGAGCATTCTTAAAGGAGGATTATTCCCACTCGAATATCAACGAGAAGAAAATACATATAAATAACAGCCAGTTATAATAACTACCTTTCTCGATACCATCATCTATACCATGCTTAGATTTTTTTTGATTTTTTGCTGCTCGTCGCCGCTTTAGTTCGGCTTTGGCCCAGGCTGAGGATTCTTGCATATCACGACGAAGCTCTTGTATCTCTTCAACACTAAGCCATCGCGGACCTGAGGTAATTCTATCCATCTTGTGCCTCCAACTTGTCGCAGTACATTTTAAAACGCATCAAAACATGAGTTACCAAAAAGAAATATTGGAGATATTTTTAGATTGTTTTTCATACACATCTTGAAAGCCATCAATACTGCCCAAAGATTATACAAAGAGGAATAACCTCATCAAATAAAAGGATCAAATCATGGATTTGAAACCAGGGCCAAAACCAATAGCCAAGTCGACCGGCAAGCCAGATCAACGTCGACATGACAATGTCCACTTCCTCTATGCTGAGACAGTCTAAACTGGAGATTTCTGCCACATAACAGCAGGAGATCACCATGAAGAAGTCACGGTTCACTGAGTCACAGATAGTCGCAATTCTCAAAGAAGCGGATGCTGGCTTGAAGGTCGATGATATTTGCCGTCAGCACGGGATTAGCAGCGCCACCTACTATAACTGGAAAGCCAAATATGGCGGGTTGGACGCCTCAGAGCTCAAGCAAATCAAAGCGCTTGAAGCAGAAAATGCCAAGCTCAAAAAGATGTTCGCAGACGTCAGTTTAGAAAACCAGGCCATGAAGGAGCTGTTCGAAAAAAAGGGTTGGTAGCCAGCAGCAGGCGCGATTGTGCATGTATGTTGGTGGCTGCAGGTCTTAGTGTCACCCGCGCGTGTCGACTCACGCTTTTGGGACGGGCCAGTTACTACAGAAGCTCCAAGGATTGGCGCATTGCCGACAGCGATGTTATCGATGCTCTAAATGCGGTGCTTGAGAAGTCACCCAATGCAGGATTCTGGAAATGCTTCAGGCGAATGCGACGAAAGGGCCTATCTTGCAGCACAGTGGAATCAAGAGCCCCAAAGTGATCCTTGGGCTGAAGACGTGATTGCCAAATTTCGGCAAACGTCCGAACTCGGCTATGGAGGAAATCATGACAAATAACGTCAATAATACATTTCATAATTCAATATTTTTAACAGCCATGTATGGACAACGATGGCGCCGATATCAGGCAATATCATCACATAACTTGTTTCACCATACACCTGTGCTACGTCCCATCAACAATACTGGATACTATTATGCCGAAGCTTGGCGGGGCTATGCCGAGCCGGTGGTTTCATCTGACAGAACTCTGGTGCGAGATGCCTTCAGTTCCTATTCTGCTTGGTGTAAAGAGCAGTCTTTGATATGTGAGCTACTTAGACTTGATCCACTTGGACAACTTCGTGACCTAGCGGGCGATATACCCAATGGCAGAATCGTGGACGGCCAACCCGTTGCTGTGCTCGATACGCCCAGCGATATGAAGCATTACCGAAAACAATTGCCAGCAGCGTGTAGGCGGAACCTTCGTTCAGCCAAAAGACACCTAGAAGTCAGACTCATCACATCAAACAATCTCAACGACCTAGCCGCCGCCACTATGCTCCACAAGAAAACCTTGCAACGAGTGCAGGCAGCAGACAAATGGTTTGTAGAATCTAACGACCTTCAGTCACTCAGCACATTACCGGAATTCGTTATTATTGGCGTATTCAACCGTTTGACCGGAAAAATTGTGAGTTTTGCTGGTTCCCTAACGGAAAACGGTCGGTTGCACGTCCTTCTTGTTGGTAATAATTTGCAGCCGGACAGTAAGGGGGCGTCAGACCTACTATATGAAGCAATAGTTGCTCATGCGGTGGAAAGCGGCACGAAAGCACACTCTCCGATACACAGGATTTACTTCGGTGGAGGAAGAAGCTTAGACGGAAGTGACTCACTAATGCGGTTCAAGTTGAAGTTCACCCTCGGCAGATCGGTACCGTGTAGCTATCTAGCATTAGTCCACGATCATGATGCGGCTGCTCGGTTGCCGGCATCACCAAAACTTGACTCATCCACCGAGCCTCTTTCTGAGCTACAGAGAACCTGCTTCCCATTCTTAAATTAGGAGAACACCTATGAATATCACTTCCATAACTCAGCTTCCGAATGTCACCTTGATCACTACTCATGGTCGAATGAGCATTAAGCCGTTAAACGCGAATGAAACTTTGTTTGAGCTCATTGATAGGGCTGGAATTCCATGGAGTGCAATATCCGCATTTTC
>JBFGYW010000020.1:0-28466 GCA_041587235.1 Vibrio sp. | reverse complement strand
GTTGACGGCAATATTATTCAATTCTTATGCTTAAAATGTGAACAAGCTGGCAAAAATGGCTGTGGTGAATCACAAAAAGCAGGTGGGTTAATTGAGTAATAAAGCCAGCGGGGCAAAGCGCGCCTGCTCTTCGGCTTTTTTTATCGATTCTGGGCGAGCAAGTTGTTTGGCGAGGCGGTTGATTGTCGCGAACGTTTCAGAGGCTGGGGCACCATTTTTCAGCGCCGGGTTGTAGAGCAATTTGAGTAAGGTCACATCTAGTGGGCTCAGTAACTCGTTGGGAGAGGCATCATTGAAAATCGAAGGAAATACGCTGTCAGAGTCGTTGGGCAAACCCAAAGATTGGGTTAACTCTTCGACCACACAGGCCAATAGTTTGCCTTTTTCACGGGCATAATCGACGGGGATGACACTGCCGGCAAAGACAATCCCTTGGGCATTGACTCGCAAAGCCGCTTGGCATATCGCATCGCTGATCGGCTCTTTTCCTAGTGTCTTTCGCACCGCTTGATCAAACCGAGAAGCTTGGGTAAAAACAATGATAAAATTAGCGGCTTTGCGGCTGCTCGCTGCGGTGATGGACAACCCGGTCAAGATGGCAAGGTGCTCAAAGTGCAGCTCGACCAATTGTCGATGTAATGCCTGTTGACCGACTTGATGATCAATCCAATAGTAAATAGGGCCTTGCCACTTGCGAAGCTTTTGCTGGCGATGAGTGTGGTCGTATTCATTGTATAAGGCAATTTCGCGAAAAGACTCACTAATGTAACTCGCCTTTTTCCAGTGTTCATCAGGTGAGGTTAGGGCCTGTGCATTGAGCGAGACGCCAAGCAAAGTCCAAAGGCTAGCGAGTCGGAGAGTGGTAAAAGTGGTTTTCGACCAAACGCTGAGTAATCGGATGCTGACCATGGTTAATCACCTCTTGGGTTAATCCACTTTCAACGACTTCGCCTTCGTGCATCACCATGACTTTATCGCTGATGTGTTTCACTACGCCAATGTGTTGTGAGACATAAACAAAGGAAACGCCCATTTCCTCTTGTAAGGATAGAAATAGATTAATAATTTGCGAGCGCATTGCCATATCTAAACCGTTGAGCGCCTCATCGGCAATGATGATCGAAGGCTGCAAGACCAGGGCTCTTGCTAAGCAAACCCTCTGTTTTTGCCCAGAAGCCAACATTTGTGGGTAAAAATAGGCGTGTTCTGGCAATAATCCCACCCGAGTCAGTGTTTCTTTGACGCGTTTAACCCGCTGATCGCTCGACATATTGGTATTGCGTTGTAATGGGCCTTCTAAAATACGGCCAATTTGTAGCCTTGGGTTGAGCGAAGTATTGGGATCTTGAAAAATCATCCGAATCAATTTGCAACGGGTGCTGTAGTCGCGGTGCTCGAGTTGCTCGCCATTGACGCGTATGTGCCCAGAACTCGGCTCAATTAAGCCGGCAAGCATCTTTACTAATGTTGATTTACCTGAGCCATTTTGACCAATAAAACTCAAGGTTTCGCCGACTTCCAGCTGAAAGCTCATGGGTTTCACCACCTCAGTAACCTGCTTGCGAAACAACCCTGAGCGAGTGACAATGTGTTTACTTAACTGCTCAACTTCCAACAATGCGCTCATTTTTGGCCTTGGGCTCCATAAAGTTTAAAGGAAAATGACAACTGAATTTGTGATTTTTGATTGTCCTTGTATAAGGAATTTCAACGCATTGTCTTTGTGCATAAGGACAGCGAGGGCCTAATCTACAACCGATTGGCAGGTGCTGAAGTGGCGGAATAGAGCCTGGCAAAGACTGCAATTTGTGTTTGTGTGGGATGCGCTCGGCAAAGTTGGGCATTGCATTGAGCAAGGCAACCGTATAGGGGTGTTTTGGCTCGGCGAGCAGTTTGGCGGTTTCTGCCGACTCAACCGACTGACCGCAGTACATCACAGTGATCCGTTTGGCCCAATGCGTAATGGTGTTGAGATCGTGCCCGATCAAAAGGATCGTGGTGTTGCCGATTTGATTCATGCGACTGAGCAGGCGCAGAATTTGTGCTTGGGTAATGGGATCAAGGTCATTAGTGGGCTCATCGGCAACCAATATTTTGGGCTTATTGGCAATGGCCATCGCAATCATGACCTTTTGGCACTCCCCATCGGTTAAATCGTAGGAGTAACTTTGCATAATCCGCTGGTGGTCTTTGATCCCCACTTTGTGTAATAGGGCAATGGCTTGTTTGCGCCTTTCGGTGTGCCGAAATGGCCAAGGCCGCTTAAGGGCGCGGTTGGGGATGGACTCCATCAATTGGTTGCCAACGCTTTCCGATGGATCAAAACACGTACTCGGCTCTTGGAATATCACCGCAATATCGCGGGCAATCACCCGGCGACGCTCTTTGGCAGACAGTTGCAATAAATCGACATTGCCAAGGCGCATGCGGTCGGCACTAACGCGCCAGTTTTCTTTGCACACGCCAACTAAGGCTTTGGCGACCAAACTTTTACCTGAGCCAGATTCTCCCACTAAGCCGCGAATTTCACCTTCAGTCAAGGTCAAGCTCATGCGATCAACGGCTTTGACACGCCCTTGTGGGGTTTCAATTTCAATCGTGAGGTGGCGAATGTCTAACAGTGGCATTTATTCAATCCCCGCGTTAAGTGCTTGTCTGGTCCCTTCCCCGACGAGGTTGATGACCACAACGGTAAACATGATAAATAGGCCAGGCAAGGTCACGGTCCAAGGCGCTAGGTAAAGCAGCTCAACCGAATCACCTAAAATCGCCCCCCATTCGGTGCTAGGCGCTTGTGCGCCGAGCCCCAAAAATCCCAAAGCCGCCATATCAAGAATGGCCAAAGACAACGCCATGGTCAACTCAGCAGAAATTACGGTTAAAATGTTGGGCATAATCGAATGCCACAACAAGTAAAAATCTTTGGCACCATCGAGTCTGGCGGCCATGATGTAATCTTTTTTCACTTCGCTGCTTACCGCTGTGTAAACAGAGCGAATGAAGCCGGGGATCAAAGACAAACCGATGGCCAAGGCGACGTTGACTTCACCAAAACCTAAAAATGCCACAATAATGATGGCGAGTAACAAAGAAGGGATGGCCATGATGGTATCGAGTAAGTGATTGAGGGTACTCGACAGCAGTCCCTTAGTCATACCGGCAAAGACCCCAATTAGTCCACCGATAACACCGGCAATTAAGGTGACGATCAAGGCTAATCCGACGGTGCTTTGTGAGCCAATAATTAAACGCGATAAGATATCACGGCCTAAGTCATCGGTACCGAGAAAGTAATCGACAGTGCCATTGGTGTCCCAGGACGGAGGCGTAAGAAGGTGATTACTTTGCATTTGCGGGTCGTGCGGGGCAATCCAGGGCGACAACGCAGTGACCAGTAAAATCAGTATAAAGCACCACAAGCCAAACATGGCCAAGTTATTGCGACGATAACTGCGCCAAAATCGTTCGAACTGAGTAGGGATGTGTTCTTCTTGATAAACGCTATTTGGCTGCATACCACTCATTCCTCATTCGCGGGTTGATCAGAACCGCGAGCAACTCAGACAATATATTGGCGGTTAATACCACGCTTGCCACGACCATGACACCGGCTTGTATCGATTGAAAGTCGCGATTGAATAATGCATCCAGCAACCAGCGGCCAATGCCGGGCCAGTTAAAAATCGATTCGGTAACAAACACCAAAGCCATCATACTGGAAAGTTGCGCGCCTATTTTGGGCAATACCGGTGGAATGGCGTTGTGTAAAACGTGCTTAACAATGATTTGTAAGTTGGATAAACCTCGGATTCTCGCCACGCGGATGTAATTGTTCTTCATGACATCGGTTACAGAGTTGCGAATTAAAATGATCATTTGCATGGTGGGAAATAACGCCAGCACCACCACAGGTAATACCATATGGCGCAGAACACTGTAAAACGCAGCCATGCGATAAGCACTGTCGGAGAGCAGGGCATCGATGGTCGCAAAACCGGTCACATTGGGGATCTCATAGAGCAAGTTGTAGCGGCCTGAGACGGGGAAAAATTCGAGGTGCAAGGAAAAAGTCATGATCAACAACATGGCAATCCAAAACACCGGCGCCGATGAGCCGGCCATTGATAAAAAAGAAATCACCGTATCTTGCCATTTACCGGGTTTCATTCCGGCTAACACACCAACGGGCAGACCGATCAAAAGACTGACGACAAACGCGGTTACACACAACTCTAGGGTGGCGGGAAATACCAGCATTAATTCATCGTTGATCGGCAAGCCTTGTTGATTGACGCCAAAGTTCAATTGCAAAAGCTCGAGAAGGTAGTGATACCAACCGGAAAAGTAATCGGCTTGTGCCCAGGCGGAATGACTGTCGAGTCGTACTAGCGAATAGCCGACCAGCGTTAATATCAAGAGGGTAATGACGAATAAGTTAATGCGGCGAAGTGTGTAGACAAACATCAGTTGACCCTCTCGACTAAGTTAAAGGGTTGCGCGTTAAACGGGCTGTTGATAAATCCCTGCAAAGAAACATCATTGACGCGATATTGCATACCGTGTGCGAGGGGGATCACCGGAAAGTCTTGGTTGATGATGTTTTGCGCTTGAAAGTAAATATTGCGTCGATAGCGAAAGTGCTCGGTTTCAAGGGCGAGATCAAGCAAGACATCAAAATCTTCGTTACACCAATGCGAGATGTTAATACCCGCGACTTTACCTTCACAAGAAAGCAAGGGTCTTAAAAAGTTGTCTGGCTCACCAGAATCACCGATCCAACCGGTGAGCAACAAATCGATATTATCGAGTTGTGCACGACTCGGTTTTTGCATTTCTTTATCGGTGATGATATCAAGATCAATACCAATGTCGGCTAGATTTGACTTGATAAGCTCTGCGGTTTTTCGCGGACTGGGATTATACGCTCTTGGCTCAAGTGGTACGAACATGGTCAGTCGCGTCCCCGTTGCAACATCAGCATCACGCAGTAACGCCAATGCGTAGTTTCGATCGTAACGTATAGTGACCGAATCGCGACGATAGGCCCAAGAAGAAGGCGGCAGCAGGGTATCCGCGCGAACACCGCGGCCGTAATAAACCGAATCGAGAATATTTTGTCGGTTGATGGCCAGGTTGAGCGCATGGCGAACGCGCGGATTGTTCACCACCGCTCTTTGAGTATTGATGGCGACAAAAGCTACGTTCATCGCTGGGGTGGCGGTTAAATGCAAAGTATCCGTGTCTTCAATAATCGGGATCTGGCTCGAAATCGGTGAATTGAGGACATCGCACTCTTGGCGCAGCAGTTTAGCGAGTGTGCCAGTACCGCGCTTGGAGACGTCAAACACCACTTGTTTCATCTTGGCTTTTTCACCCCAGTAGGCATCATTACGCTTTAGACGAATCCAATCACCGCTTTTGTAATGCTCGAGATAAAAAGGACCAGTCCCGACAGGATAGCGGTCTAGGCGGCTTTTCTTATCTTCTGCTGCCAGTTGTTGCGCGTACTCTTGCGATAAAATCACCGCGTGACTGGTGGCGATGTCGGATAAGAAGGCGTAATTGGCATTGTTGAGTTTGAACTGAACGGTATGGGCATCTAAAGCGGTCACCGATTGAACCATGTTTTGAAAATCAATGCCGGTAAACCAAGGGTAATGGTTACCATTGACCTGGTGGTAGGGATTATCGCTATTTAAAATGCGTTGAAAACTAAACACCACATCTTTTGCGTTGAGCAAGCGAGTGGGTGTGAACCAATGCGTGGTTTGAAAAGGGACGTCATCGCGCAGATAAAAGGTATACGTTTTGCCGTTGTCACTGATCGTCCAATCGCGGGCCAAACTTGGCTCTGGTCGATGCGTGATTGGGTGCAAGGTGACTAAGCGGTCGTAGATTTGCGGGCTCAGTGCTTCGGCGGTAATGCCACTGTCAACTAACTGAGGGTTGAAGGTGCTAGGCGCCGCTTGACCACAATAGACAAAGCCGCTTTGTCGAATTTGTTCCACCTGGGGTGAAGCGTCACAAGCGCTTAAAAACCCAACTCCCAATAAACCGAGAGTGAATCGAATATATGTTTTCATTGCGTGATGTCTGTCAGTGGTGTTGAAGCGTATGCGTTCACAATTAAGTGAATAATCTAACATGCTTTTGACCTGTGACCAAGGTAAAGCCTTGTTCTCACAGTAAAGACTGAGAGTGTTCTCACCATAGGTAACAACAATGGGCCAAGGGATGTTAGCGGCGACTTTGGGTTTTGCGGCCAATCGCGTATTTTTTCATTAACCCCCTTAATCGATCATAGCTTAAATTGAGCCCTTGTGCTGTTTGCTTTTGATGGTATTGGTAAAACGCCAAAGCTTGCTCGATCAAACGGCGGCTATATTGGGCTTGTTGCTGAGTGAAATCGAGGGGAAAAGCGACATCAAGCGCATCGTCATTACTTGGATTGGTATCAGTGGGCCCCCACGGCGCTTGAAATGGGTCAATGATCACATCAGTCACTGGCGTGTCTTGGCCATGATAATACAGACTGCGCTCCACCGCATTTTTTAACTCTCTGACATTACCGGGCCAATCGTGGCTTAAGAGGGTTTGTTGGGCGCGCGCTGACCAACCGCCAAAGTAGTTGCCTTTTTGCTCTTGTAACCAGCGCACAGCAAAGTGCTCAGCTAAGGGCAAAATGTCTTCTTGACGCGCTTTTAACGGCGGGACATGCACAACGTCAAAGGTAAGTCGGTCGAGTAAATCGGCGCGAAACTGCCCTTGTGCCACCGCGCTTTTTAAGCATTGATGACTGGCGCCAATCACGCGAACGTCGATCTGTTGCACCTTTTGACCACCAAGGCGTTCAAACTGACCGTATTCAATTAATCGCAATAGTTTCTCTTGCGCGGCGAAGGTCAAGGTGGCGATCTCATCTAACAAGAGGGTTCCGCCATTGGCGCGCTCAAATTTACCGAGTCGACGCTGTTTGGCATCGGTAAAAGCCCCCGCTTCATGGCCAAACAGTTCGCTGTCGAGCAAAGACGGTGAAAAGGCGGCACAATTGACTTTTATCAATGGCTGTTGCCAGCGGGGGGATAAATAGTGTAATCGTTCGGCAAACAGTTCTTTACCCGTTCCTCGTTCGCCCTGAATCAAGATCGGCCGGTTGACTTTGGCCAGCAGCGACGCCTTTTCAACGGCGGCCAAAAAATGCGGCGCCTGGCCAATCAGCGCCGGCGCAGAAATAGAATTTTCCATAAGGTAATTTTGACCACTTTTTAGTGAATATTACCTATCATACTAGCGGGTTATATGAGGAAATCCAGTAAGTCCTTCATATTGATAGTCTTTATATATTGGCACGCATTTTGGTTGTTTTTCTCTGTTCGCTGGCCAAAAACGACTCCGTGAAGGCGGTTTCACCTTGTTTAAGGCCAGTAAAAAAACAACGATTGAGGAAGCTATTATGAGTGTATTTTCGCGTTTTAGTGACATTATCAGCGCCAACATCAGCGCATTACTCGACAAAGCGGAAGACCCGCAAAAAATGATCCGCCTTATCATTCAAGAAATGGAAGACACTTTGGTCGAGGTGCGCACGCAAATGGCCAAGAGTTTGGCTGATAAGCGTGAACTCAGCCGAGTGAAAGCAAAGCACAGCCAACAACTTGAAGATTGGCAAGCCAAGGTGCGTTTAGCCCTGAGCAAAGAGAGAGATGATTTGGCGCGCGCGGCCATCATTGAGAAGAACAAGCTGGCCAAAGTGGTGACAGCGATGGCCCAAGATGAACACATTATCGACGATAACTTAGCCAAACTGAGCTCTGAAGTGGAGAAATTGGAACAAAAAATTACCGAGACTCGGGCCAAACAGCAAGCGCTGTTGATCCGCGAGCAAGCGGCGACTTCAAGACACAAGGTCCAATCGCATATCAATCCGGTACAAGTGGCGAAGTACGAAGCGCAATTTGATCAACTGGCTCGTAAGATTGATGATCTCGAAGGGCAGGCGGATGTCGCGATAACCCCGGCATCGGATCTTGAACAAGCGTTTGATGATCTCGAAGCGCAAGATGAAATCGAGCAAGAATTGGCAGCGATGAAAGCGCAAATGCAAGCGCAAAAGCCAACGTCGAGTAAGGAGTAACTATGTCATTGATGTTTTTAAGTGTTCCCTTAGCGCTGTTTTGCCTAATAGTCGCGCCCTTGTGGTTGGTATTGCACTATCGCGCTAAACGTCGCAGCGCCAACGGCTTGAGTCAACAAGAAGCGGCGAAACTCGAGCGATTGACTTTGCAAGCACAAAAATTGCAACAGCGCGTTGAGGTACTCGAGCGCATTCTCGATGGCACTTCACCGGATTGGAGGCAATATGATCAAGGATAACAGTTTGGCGCGTGATCCTGATCGCGCGATGCTCAGTGGCGTGTGTGCGGGTTTAGCGCGCTATCTCGAGGTTGAGGTGTGGCTGGTGCGCGTGTGTGTGATCAGTGTGTCACTACTCGGCGGTGCCATGTTGACGATATTGGCGTACTTGGCGATGAGCCTTTTACTGGAAAAGCGGCGTGAGCCCAAGGCTGAGAAACTCAAACAACACACCTGGCAAGCCGGGGTCAGTGTCAGTCAGCGCTTAGCGGAGATCGACAATCGCTTACAAGAGTGCGAGCATAAAGTGGTCAAGGTTGAAGCGTATGTGACGTCGTCACAATATTCGGTTGACCAAGCGTTTCGCCAGTTGTAATTGAGTAAGGAAGTCGTCATGACACAAGAGTGCGCCTGGTCATTAGACCACCCGTTAGAAAAAGAGTATCACGATAACGAGTGGGGCGTACCTGTGTACGACGACCGCCACTTATTTGAATTTATTACTTTAGAAGGGGCGCAAGCGGGCTTGAGTTGGTTGACCGTACTCAAGCGTCGTGACGCGTACCGACAAGCCTTTGTTGATTATCAGTTAGAGCGCATTGCGGCGTTTGATGAGCGAGATATTGATCGCATCATAGCGGAGTATGGCGTGATTAAACATCGCAAAAAGTTACAGTCTGTGGTGAGTAACGCCAAAGCCTGTTTGGCCTTGCAACGCGAATGGGGCAGTTTATCTAACGCTTTGTGGCAATTTGTCGACCATCAACCGATCGTCAATCACTGGACACAAGCCAGTCAAGTCCCGACTGCAACGCCTGAGTCAAAAGCCATGAGCGTGTTTTTGAAAAAAGCCGGTTTTCGTTTTGTCGGAGAAACCATTTGTTATGCCTTTATGCAGGCGATGGGCATGGTCAATGATCACTTGCTGTCCTGTCCTTGCCGGGATAAACCACTTCAGGACCGTCGCGGTGATTAATACCGCGTCGCTAGTGTCCGGTGCTTAAAGAGAAAGACTCTGCACTCAACTCGATGTCTGAGTACAGAGTGTTTTGCGGGCTATTAACGCGTTAGCGCATTTTGATAGTGGGCAAAGCCTTGCTCGAGGTCGGCAATTAAGTCGGACACATCTTCGAGACCTATGTGCAAGCGAATTAAGGTGCCATCAAAATTGGGGTTGGCGACACTTCGCAAGCTGTTGAAACTCTTTGGCTCATTGGCCAAGATCAAGCTTTCATAACCGCCCCACGAAAAGCCCATACTAAAGTGCTTGAGGTTGTCTAACAGCGCGGTGGTCGCTTTGCTGTCGCTGTGCTTTAAAACAAACGAGAACAAACCATTGCCGCCGGTAAAGTCGCGTTTGAAAAATTCATGGCCGGGACAGGAGGCCAAAGCGGGGTGGCGGACTTCGGCGACTAAGGGATGCTCGGAAAGCCAAGTCGCGACTTCTAGACTGTGTTTGGCGTGCTGCTTTAAGCGCAAATCCAACGTTCTGATGCCGCGCAGACCAGTGTAAGCGTCATCAGGTGAGACACATTGGCCCATTAAGTAGCTTTGTTCGCGCAACTGAGGCCAAAGTGCTTCGCTGGCGACAGCGGTGCCTAGCATCACATCAGAGTGGCCGACGATGTATTTTGTTGCCGCTTGAATCGAAATATCGACCCCGTGTTCAAATGGTGAGAAATGCAAACCACCTGACCAAGTATTATCGAGCATAACGATAATGTCGTGTTGATGAGCGATGCGTGATAGGGTGGGAATGTCCTGCACTTCCATGGTGATCGAGCCCGGCGACTCAGTGAAGAGAATTTTGGTATTAGGCTGAATGTAGTCAACCAGATCACTGCCAACCGTCGGCGGGTAATAGGTTGTTTCAACGCCCAATTTTTTGAGCATAGTATTACAAAAATCCCGCGTGGGTTCGTAGCAAGTGTCGACCATCAAAATGTGGTCGCCTTGCTCGACAAAAGACAAGATGGCATTGGAAATAGCGGCGGTGCCACAAGGGTAAAGCGCACAGCCGGCCCCACCTTCGAGTTCGGTCATCGCCTGTTGAAAAGCGAAATGGGTATTGGTACCACGACGCCCGTAAAACAAGGTTTTTTCGCCGCGCTTTAACGTGGCCGCGTTTTTCTCGGCAACGCTGTTAAACACCACGGTAGAAGCGCGTTGAATCGGCGGGTTGACCACGCCTTGGGTCCATTGTTTGTCACGGCCTGCTTGGATAAGCTGTGTGGTTTTTTTCTCTGACATAATTATCCTTGTCGGCTATATAGGTTAAATGAAAAAGTAACTCGCGGGCGATGTTCAGAAAACATCCCCAGTGCTACTCAAGTTACAACAGTGGGTTAAATAAGTAAAAAATTCTTTCTAAAACACGAGAATAGAGGCGGCGCTGTTGCCAGTGTTGCAAATTGACCGCCACTGAAGAAGCTTGATAATGCTGTTGTAATTGACGCAGGGCCTCAGTGAAGCGCGCATCGTCAATCGCTAAGGTCAGTTCAAAGTTAAGCCACAAACTGCGCATATCAATATTGACCGAACCCACTAAGCAAAAATCTTCGTCGATGACCACAGATTTGGTGTGTAACAAGCCGCCATCAAACTCATAAATGGTAATACCGGCTTGCAATAGCTCGGTATAAAACGCCCTAGATGCCCACTGTACCATCAAAGAGTCATTTTTTTTCGGGATGATAATGTCAACCTTGACGCCGCGCTGAGCGGTCATCTTGAGGGTTTCGAGCAAATCGGCGCTCGGGACAAAATAGGGAGTTGTGATGCGAACGCTGCGCTGAGCTTGATGGATGGCGACGATCAACACTTGTGAGATCAAATGCTCGGGCATACCTGGCCCCGATGGCACCACCTGAATAGGGTTAGGCACTCCGGTGGGCTCGATCGAGCACTGTGGCTGACTAGGAAGGCGGCGTTCGCCGGTTTCGACTTCCCAATCCCAGCAGTGAATGGCTGATAAGACATTGACCGTTGGCCCTTGAATGCGAACCATGATATCGACCCAATGTCCGACGCCAATCCCTTGTTTAAAGTAGGCCGGATCGACCATATTCATCGAGCCTGAATAGGCGGTGTTATCGTCGATGACAATGATTTTTCGGTGCTGGCGCAAATCTAAGCGGCGAAAAAAGGCGCGCAGTAAATTGACGTTTAACGCGGGTACGACACGGATATTGGCTTGCTTCATCATGGTGAGCCAGTGGGATCGAAAAAAGTGCCGACTGCCCGCGGAATCGAGCAAAATGCGTACACTGACCCCGCGTTTGGCCGCTTGAATTAATGCCGCTGACACCGCATCGACCAAACCGCCTTGCTGCCAAATGTAAAACTCCATGCGTATGGAGTGCTCGGCGCGCTCTATATCTTTGATCACATTTGATAAAATATCATTTGGGTCGGTTAAGAGTTCTAATTGATTGCCACTGAGAGCGGGTAAACCCAAACGGTTATTGCACAATTGGTCGATGCGATAAATATGGCGGCCGAGGGACTCAGGCGTGTGATCAATACAATCGTGTAAGCCATTAAACCAAGTGGCAAAAGGACCAAGCATTTGTTTGGCACGTTCGGCGCGTTTGCGCCCTAGATTTAACTCTCCGAATAAAAAATAACTGAGTACGCCAACGATCGGCAGAATATAGATGATCATTAACCAGGCCAGTGAGACGCTTAATGCGCGGCGTTTTAGAACTACGCGCAGCGTCACCCCTGCCACTAATAGCCAATACAAGCCAATGCCTGCCAATGTTAAGAAGTGATAAAATTTTTCCATAGAGACCTAAATAAAACCCCGACGATTGACCGACACCTAGCAAAAAGGTGTGCCCTATAAGACTGATTGAAAAGGATCGGTCACGATAAACTCATATTGCCTGACTGCTGGCAGGCTGTGAAGCCATGACTGAAAAATTGTTGAGATGAAGGGGCATCATAAATACTCGATAAGGGGATGAGCAAAGCGCGTGGTGAGTAAAGAAACTTCGCTATTAATAACACTAGGAGTGGGGTACTTTTATGCTACAAATTAAATAGAAGGCAAGGTAAATGTAAAAGCAGTGTGCAAAAAAGTAGCAGAAAACCAATATATTTCTACAAAAAATAGGAAAATAGACTGAATACACTTTTCATTTTACGCTGAAACTGATTTACTTGCCACGGTTTGAGAGCATGGCAGCAGTTAGGTGGCTGTAAAATTTTATATACACCCTTAATTAGGGGGTGAGTAATGAGGTGGTAGCGCAAATTATGGCAAGTGCATCGAGAGGCCAATTTTCGTCGAAAATGGGGTTTATTATGGCTGCAGCAGGGTCTGCTGTGGGGTTGGGCAATGTGTGGGGATTCCCTACTAAGGCGGCCAGTAATGGTGGTGCGGCCTTTTTGTTGATTTATTTATTGATGGTCTTTCTATTGGCCTATCCCATGCTGGTGGCAGAGTTAACCATTGGTCGTCACGGTCAATCTAACCCAGTGTCATCGCTGCGCGCCTTGCTACCCGCGAAAAAGAAAATCGCCATTTTTCTCGGTTTTATTGCCATGTTGGTGGCATCACTTTTATTGAGCTTTTACTCGATTTTGGCCGGTTGGTTGGTGGGCTTTGCCGGCGCGCCGATTTTAGACGTGTTGAACTACCCTCAAGCGAGCGCTTGGTTGACCGACTTTAGCAACAGTCGAAATGTGTTGTTGACCTTACTGTTTTCAGCACTAACCGTTTGGGTGGTTAAAAAAGGCGTTTCCGATGGTATCGAGAAATGGTCGAGCCGCTTAATGCCGATGTTGTTTGTGTTGTTTGCGGTCATGATTGTCTACATCTTTACCCAAGAGGGCGCAATGGCCGGGTTAAAAGCCTACCTGATCCCCGATCTTTC
Organism: Vibrio sp.; assembly: GCA_041587235.1. Classification (GTDB taxonomy): domain Bacteria; phylum Pseudomonadota; class Gammaproteobacteria; order Enterobacterales; family Vibrionaceae; genus Vibrio. The sequence goes on along the minus strand of JBFGYW010000020.1, from coordinate 15,234 downwards.
TCATCTTTCGCCGGCGTTGTTTGTCGATGCGATGGGCCAAGCCTTTTTCTCCCTTTCACTCGGGGTGACCACAATGATGGTGTACGGTTCATACTTGAGTAAAGACATCAACATTCCAAGAACGGCCAAACAAGTGGCGCTAATTGATACTGGGGTCGCTTTTGCCGCGGGTTTGCTCATTTTACCCGCTATGTATGTGGCCAAGCACAACGGGGTTGAGATTTTTGATGAGGCCGGTAATTTAATCAGCTCTGGTGGTCTGGTGTTCCAAGTCTTGCCATCGATGTTTGAGACCATGGGCAATACTGGCGTGGTACTCGGCGTCACCTTTTTTGTCTTGATGGTGATTGCCGCTTTAACCTCGTCGATTTCACTTCTCGAAGTGCCCGTGTCGTGTATTCACGATGAATTTGGCATTGAACGAGGTAAAGCGACCTGGATTATGGGGGCAGTAATCATGCTACTCAGTGTGGTGATTGCGTTTAATTTCGAGAGCCTGTTTGGTTTGGTCGCCGATTTTACCACAGTGTATATGCAACCGATACTGGGCGCGCTTTGGGCTGTTTTTGCCGGTTGGGTTTGGCATCGCAATTCACTGCTCAAAGAACTTGCTCAAGGATGCCCAGACATCGAGCAGTCTTTGTTTTGGAAAATTTGGCCTCACTACGTTCGTTATGTTTGCCCTGTGGCGATCGTTGCGGTGTTCGTCTTCTCGATTATTTAGAGCCTGATGAGCAAAAGAGCATAGTTGGCTGAAGCTGACTCGTGATCAAGGTCTTTAATACCAAGCGTCCTTTTCGGGCGCTTTTTTTCTGGTGTCTGCGATCGCATCACGTATACTGTGCGGCAATTTCTCGGAGGCATGATGTTTGATCTGATTTTTCAACACCCAGATTTTGTGGTGATAAACAAATACCCAGAAGTCTCAGTCCACAAAGACCAGCAAGCACAAGGCTTGGTCGAGACGGTCAGCACAACGCTCAGTTTGCCCAAACTGTATTTGGTGCATCGGCTCGATAAAATGACCTCGGGCCTGCTGATATTAGCGACGAATGCGCAGGCTGCGTCTGAGCTTTCACAGTGCTTTGCGAAACGCGAAGTCGAAAAATTTTATTTGGCGATCAGTGCTCACAAGCCCAAAAAAAAGCAGGGCCTAATCAGTGGTGACATGGAAAAAAGTCGCCGCTCGGCTTGGAAGCTGACCAAAAGCAAGCACAACCCGGCAGTGACGCAATTCTTCTCACTGTCTTTAGAGCAAGGTTTGCGGGCGTTTTTGTGCAAGCCCTACACTGGGAAAACTCATCAAATTCGCGTGGCACTTAAGTCATTGTCTGCGCCAATCCTCGGTGATGGTATTTATGGCACCGAATCAAATAGCGATCGCGGCTATCTTCACGCCTATGCCATTCGTTTTGTTTATCAGGGGCAGTACTTTGAATTGCGGTGCAACCCTAGAGTGCAAAGTCGCGGAGTGTATTGGCAATCACCGATTTTAGAACGCCACTTGAGTGAAGGGGACTGGCAGTTTCCCTGGTTGCTCAATTGGCCAACGTTACCAGGAAGTGTCCGAACATGATCACACTCAGTCCTGTGTCGCTCGAGCGCCTAGAGCAACACCTCATTGAACAACTCGCGCAGCAACCCAAGTCGTTGACACGATTATTTCACGGCCGGGGGCGCTATTATCCCGGTCTTGAACAAATTACCCTAGATTGGGTCAACCAAACGTTGTTAGTACAGTTGTTTAAATGTCATGATGAAAAAAGCTTGGCGCAGTTACAGCAGCGTCTGTATCAAGTCAGTTTAACCCCTGAGTGGCAACAAGCCGGGGGAGAGCATATCGTGATACAGCATCGGTACACAGCGGATAACCGCGTTGATGTGGTGGTCGGTGAGTTGATCGAGCGCCAAATTGGCTACGAAAATGGCTTGGCTTATCATTTGACCTTAGGCAAAAACCAGAACATGGGCTTGTTTCTCGATATGAAAGCAGGCCGTGACTGGGTTAAGCTGCACAGCAGTGGCAAAAAGGTATTAAATCTATTTGCTTATACTTGCGGTTTTTCCGTCGCCGCCGTCGCCGGAGGCGCGACCTCAGTGGTCAATATTGATATGGCCAAGGGCGCCTTGGCGATCGGCAGAAAAAACCATCAACTCAATCCTAACCAAGATAGCAAGGTGCATTTTTTCGCCCATGACATATTTCGTTCATGGGGCAAAATCAAAAAATACGGACCCTATGATTTGATTGTCATCGACCCGCCGTCATTTCAAAAGGGCAGTTTTGCCTTGACCAAGGATTATCAAAAAATTCTCAGACGCTTAGCCGATTTGCAAACCCCAGATGGGCAAGTTCTCGCTTGTGTTAATGCCCCTGATGTCGACAGCCAGTTTTTAAAAGACAGTATGGCAACTCATGCCCCGCACCTACACTTTGTGGCCCGTTTAGACAACCCAAGTGCGTTTGTTGACCGCGACTCTGAGGCGGCGCTGAAAGTGTTGCACTTTGCGACTCACTCAAATTAGGGCGTGATTTTGAGAAAGGCGGCGCTGTGACTTGAGTTGGTTAAAATCATCAGCTTGTTGGTGGTGGTGACATCAGCCCCTTGGTTGAGCAGGTTAAACAAGGCTTTCTCTTGTTGCATTTGGTTGGGCGGGCACAGCATTTTGGTCGCGATCGATTGGTGGATTTGCAATTGGTTTTTTGCCAGGCTCAACTGACCGGAAAATTGATTACAGCCGCTGCGCCCTTGGATCGCGAGGTCATCGCTAATCGCAAACTGTGCATTTCGCCCATTGTCGGTGATTTCCTGGCCGTCGAGTAACATTAACCGCCAGTTGTGTTGGATGTCTTGTTGTTTTACTTGTAAACGATTGCTATCGGGTTGTGAACTGCACGCCCCAAGCAGTATAGACAGAGCCATAACGCTGAGTGAAGAAATGGATTTCATAATAGTGACCTTTGTTTTTCTCGGGTGGATAGGCTATCAAACCAGCTTAAAACAAACCGTGCAGGGTACTTGTGAAATTGAGGTGAATTTTATTCTTCCACCGGCCTAAACTCAATTTTGTTGTATAATTATCATACAGTAGATTTGCTGGAGATGAGTGTGCAACAGCTTGAGTTTTTTTCTGTCCCCAGTCCTTGTGTTGGCGTCTGTCACCTTGATGAAAAAGGGTATTGTTTGGGGTGTATGCGCAAAAGGCAAGAGCGCTTTGATTGGTTGACCATGACACCTGCTGAGCAAAAAGCGGTACTGCGCTTGTGCCAGTTGCGATATCGTCGTCGCCATAGCAATCGAGAGCACACGAAAGCTCAACCCGAGCCCATTGACATCACTCATTCGCAAGACTCGCTTTTTTAACACTTATACCCATCTGATTTCGTCGGTGGTCTAAAAGCGCAATAATGGCAATCCAAATCATTTGCCAGTGACGGCTGGGGGAGCAGGCATTATGGGTAACTCTGTGAGGAAGAACGCGAAGAAAAATAAAAACCCCAGCTGTTGGTAGCAGCTGGGGTTAGAAATCACGATTTCGGGTGGTAAGTCCGGATCATGCAAAAGGTGTCTAGTTACCTTGGTAAGGGGCAATTAGATGCGGATGAAATCCATGTGCTCAACTTTTGGCTTAAACGCGTGACGCTGAACATCTTGTGGCTTCACTTTAACTTCTTCGTTGCCGATCACTAGAGTGATTGCTTCGTAGAACTCAGGCTTGTCCATTTGGTTGATGATGTCGTCGTGGTTTAGTGAGATAGCAACAGGTGCTGCTTCACCACCGTAAACAACTGCTGGGAATTGACCAGCGTGACGTAGGCGGCGGCTCGCACCTTTACCTAGTTCAGTACGTACTACTGCTTGAAATTTCATAGTTTTACTCTCAAATTAGTAAAAAATTAATTGATAAAAAGCAATGCGACCTTGCTTAATATACTGTTCGCTCATCACATTTGATGATTGAGCGAGCGCGGATACTAACACTGCTCTGTGAGTTAAGCAAGACTAGCCTTCATATATCTCGGTATTTTCAGCCATTAATTCGTCATAACGCTGCGGTTTTTCAAACAGCTTGTCTTTGATCTTCCAAAAACGGCCTTTCTTAAAGGCAATCACTAAGCAAGGCGGTTGAAAACGGTGGGCGTTGTTGGCAATTTTGGACGCCGCGGTATCGGTAAAAGGACGGTGGCGATCGCAAAGGTGCCGCGGGACAAACCAATGCAAAAAGTGATTTTTTTGCCCCTTAGTCGCCAAAGGCCAGAACTCGTGAACTTGTGTTGTGTCACTATAGTATGTGACTTTGATCTGTGGTTTACCTTGTGCGTTTTTTTCCGCTTTAATTTGCATGTCTGTGCATTGAAAAATCAAGGCGTCTTTGAGTTTGAGTGCATCGCGAAGTTTTTTATCGGCATCGACAAGCAGGGCTTCACATTGATGGCAGCGGCGCGCTGCAATATCGTTGTCAGCGCCGCATTGGTCGCAATATTTGGCCCGAAACCGATAGCCACAATGTTCTCGCTCCGCAGTGTCTGGATCTTCGAAATAACCTTGGCATTGTCGTCCGTAGTGCTCAAGTAAAAAGCCATTGGCATCGAGCTTGCCCCAAAAATTGTTATTAAAGCCACAAGCTGGGCAGGGCACGGTGACCATTTCACTTTGTGAGTCGGGTTTGGGATCGCCCACTTCCGGTTGATACAGATCGTGGCGATTGCCGGCGTATTCTAAGACCAAGCAATCGGTTTTTCCCGCCGACAACCTAAGCCCTCGGCCGACAATTTGCTGATACAAACTGACGGACTCTGTCGGCCTTAAGATGGCAATTAAGTCGACATGCGGCGCATCAAAGCCAGTGGTCAATACTGAGACATTGACTAAATATTTAATTTTCTTTTGTTTGAAGTCGTCAATGATCGCAGCTCTTTGTTCTGTTGGCGTGTCACCGATGACCAAGGCGGTGTGCTCGGCGGGTAAATAGCCAACAATTTCACGGGCGTGGGTGACGGTGGCAGCGAAGATCATTACTCCCTGACGCGATTGAGAATATTCGATCACTTGAGCGATAATTTGCGGCGTGACACGGCGATGGGCATCGATAACGGCATTGACCTCGCTTTCCTGAAAGTGGCCTTGTGCATTGGGCTTTAGTGCTGAAAAATCATAGCTCAGCATCGCCATGTCGAGGATGCGTGGCTTGGTGAGGTAGCCTTCATCCATCAAATAGGTAATCGGCAATTCGAAAATGCAATCGCGAAAAAAGCAGCTTTCAGGGTTTTTAACTTGCCCGCGGGTGTGATACTGGTAAATCCACCCCTTGCCTAGGCGATAGGGGGTTGCCGTCAAGCCTAAGACTTTCATGTTGGGATTGAGTTGATTAAGATGGGCGATCACTTTTTGATAGCTGCTGTCTTGATCATCAGGGACGCGATGGCATTCATCAATGACCAGCAGCGAAAAGGGCTGTTGAAACAAGTCTAAATTTCTCACCACGGACTGAACCGAGGCAAAGACCACTTGAGCGGAGTTTTCTTTGCGATCGAGGCCAGCGGAAAATACACTCGCCTTTACACCGTAACTTTCATATTTTTCGTGATTTTGCTGCACCAATTCTTTGACATGGGCTAGGACCAATACTCTGCCTTTGGCTATGCGCGCTAACTCGGCAATCACTAAGCTTTTTCCGGCTCCGGTAGGCAATACTAGTACCGATGGCGTATGGTGGCGACGAAAATAGTCAATCACAGAGCGAACCGCGTCCGCTTGGTATGGCCGCAATGAAAACATGTTCCCCCTCTATTATTTCATTAAAAGCGCACTATAATAGCGCACTTAAATCAAATGAGGTAAGCATGAGACTAGATAAATTTTTGTGTAATGCATTGGGCGCGACCCGCAAAGAAGCGGGCAAAATCATTAAATCGGGCGACGTCACCATCGATGGCGTCACGGTGAAAAGCCCCGCGGTGAAAGTCGATGACAGTCAGTGCATTGAATGGCAGGGGCGTCAGTTAAGTGCTCATGGCTTGCGTTATATTATGCTATTTAAGCCGCAAGGGTTTGTCTGCTCTCATGAAGATGGCTTTAATCACACGGCATTTGTGTTATTGGATGAAGTGAATGTGGAAAAGTTACACTTTGCTGGTCGCTTAGATGTTGATACAACCGGGTTAGTTTTGCTTACCGATGATGGCCAATGGTCACATCGCATCACATCACCGAAACACCATTGTGAGAAAACTTATCGAGTGTGGCTTGCTGACCCGATTGGTGAGGATTACCAACAAAAATTACAACAAGGCATTTTGCTTCGCAACGAAAGAGTCGCCACCTTGCCGGCTAAGATGGAGATTGTCGACCCAGACGAGAACGAGGTGTTGTTGACCATCAGCGAAGGAAAATATCATCAGGTAAAACGCATGTTCGCGGCTTTGGGCAACAAAGTTGAGCACTTGCATCGCGAATCAGTCGGTGCGATACAACTCGATCCCGAGTTAGAGCCCGGAGAATACCGCTATTTGACCGAAGAAGAAGTGGCGTCAGTACTGAGCCGCTAGTACGACAGAGCGCGCTTGCACTTTGGGCAAGCGCTGATTATTTATCTAATTTGGAGAGCTGTGATGGCCTCATCGTCTGGCGCTGCTGTTGAGCGGCCCAAGGTTAATTTCTTTCTCTTTGTCATACTGGGCGCGATCGGCGGACTGACGCCCTTAGCCATAGACCTTTACTTGCCGGCCATGCCAGCGATCGCCAAAGCATTAGGCTCTACGCCAGGGGCCGTGCAATTGACGTTAACCGCCTATACTGCTGGCTTTGCGATCGGTCAGTTAATTCACGGCCCCTTAGCTGATAGCTATGGCCGGCGACCGGTCTTGCTGTTGGGCATCGGCGCTTTTGCCTTAGCGGCAATGGCCAGTGCACAAGTGGAACAAGTAGAGGCGTTAACCTGGATTCGCATCTTGCAGGGATTTGCTGGCGCGGCGGCGGCAGTCATTGTGCAAGCAGTGGTCAGAGACATGTTTGATCGAGAAGAATTTTCGCGGGCGATGTCGTTTGTCACCTTAGTGTTGACCATGGCCCCCTTGATTGCGCCCTTGCTCGGTGGTCACTTGGCCGATTGGTTTGGTTGGCGATCGATTTTTTGGTCGTTGGCGCTGTTTTCTTTACTGGTGATTGCCTTGGTACTGTGGAAAATCCCCGAGACCTTGGCCATCGAACATCGACAACCGTTAAAGTTAACGTCGACGCTTAAAAATTATGCTTCTTTACTGCGCAATAAAACCGTGATGGGGTTGATCTTTGCCGGCGCATTTTCTTTTGGTGGCATGTTTGCTTTTGTCACGGCAGGCTCTTTTGTCTACATTGAAATTTACCACGTGCCTGCCGAGTTCTTTGGCTATTTATTTGGCCTCAATATTGTTTCTATGATAGCGCTGACGACGATAAACAGCCGTTTAGTCCGCCGGATGGGCTCACACACCATGTTACGCCTGGGGCTGACTTTGCAATTACTGGCGGGTGTTGGCTTGTTTTTGACTTGGTTATTTGAGGGCGGCATTACCGCCGTTGTGCCTTTTGTGATGCTGTTTGTCGGCACCATTTCCATCATTGGCAGCAATGCGATGGGGCTCTTGCTCAGCGGTTATGGGCACATGGCGGGCACTGCGTCCTCGTTAACCGGGACCTTGAGGTTTGGTATGGGCACAGTGATGAGCGCAGTGGTGGCTGCCTTGCCTGGAGATAAAGCCTGGCCAATGTTATTTATTATGACACTGTGCGCGTTGTGTTCCGCATTGTGTTATTGGGTATTTGGGAGAAAAGCGTGAATCAATACGGTTATGAGATACAACACCTAGTTAATGAAGCATTAACCTCGATGGAGGCTGAGCATCAAAAAGGCCGCTTGGTCGATGCGCCGGTGGCCAATAACCATTTTCTTCTGCGATGGATGACCAAAAAAATAAAAGATAAGCGGTTTGATCGCAGTGTGCTGCCGGATTTAATTCGCTGGCAAAAAATGGGCCGTTCAAAAGGCAACCAAGCGCAGTTTCCCCAATTGTTTGCCAATATCCGTGCCTTCTACCGCGAGATTTTACCGGGTGAAGACCAGCCGGCGATGGCGGTCACTGATAGCCAAATAGAAGGGTTTCTCGATGCAATGGAAGCCCTGCAATGGGAAGTTAGCACCTCCGAGCCTGTGGTCAATCAAGGCAAAGTACAAATCTTTACCGAAGGACAAGACTCGCTAGTCTTGTGTGCTGACCAATGCACGGACAACTTCGAAGAGCAAAACTTGGTCAAGCCCATGAGTTGGTTTGTTCGCGGCAATCACCAAGCTTTTATTTCACTGGCCTTTGAGCATGGGTTTTTAGTCCACAAGGTGACCGATTATAAGTCGAATGTAAAATACCACGGAGAATATTTGATTTTCCCCAATAACTTAGGTGATAGGTTGGCGGAAATCCCTCTTTCTTATCGCGCACAATAATGGGGCAGAATCGGCGAGTAAAGACGCTAAGTATTTAATGCTAATCAAGTTTGTGGTTTTAAACTGTGATCACATCTTTAAGATTGATCACATTTAGTGTAGATTCTTATACTCGAACTGAGAAGTATATGGTTGATTGATGCTGTCATTACAGAATATAAGCAAAGGTTATGTTGACGGGGATGAATTTCACCCTGTATTGCAAGGTGCACAATTGACTTTGGCTCGCGGCGAACAATTGGCCTTGATGGGGGAGAGCGGGGCTGGCAAAAGCACCCTGCTCAACCTGATTTCAGGTGTTGATATTGCCGACAGTGGCATGATTGAATTTTCGGGTTTTTTCATGCACAGCGCCAGTGAAAAAGAGCGCACCGAATTTCGTCGCAATCACATCGGCCACGTCTTTCAGCAGTTTAACTTATTGCCTACGCTAAACATTGCCGATAACATTCGTTTTAGCCGTCAACTCAAAGGGCTCGCTGAAGACACCGATCTCTGGCGTTTGATTCTCTCTACCCTAGATTTACTGTAGTTAGTCAACCGCTACCCAGAAGAGCTGTCCGGTGGGCAGCAGCAAAGAGCGGCTATCGCCAGAGCCTTGTACATGCAACCTAAGCTCATTTTAGTCGACGAACCGACCGGAAGTTTAGACGAACGCAACGCCGAAGCGGTGATGCGCTTATTAACCTCACTAGCCAAAGAGCTCGATGCAACCTTGTTGATTGTGACCCACAGTGAGCAAGTGGCTCAGCACACCTCGGGTAAAATTCGTTTGCAAGGGGGACAATTGCATGTTGTGGCCAGTAGTTAAGGCACTATTAGGTCATTACCGGCGTCATCCTTTGCAAATGGTGTTGGTGCTGCTGGGGTTGACGTTAGGTGTGTCTTTGTTGGTCGGTGTCACCACCATTAATCAACACGCTAAACAAAGCTACAGCAACAGCGGTAAAATTTTTACTAATCCTTTTCCCTACCGCATCCAAGCCAAACACGCGGCATTTAAGGTCCCGCAAGGGTTTTATGTCCAATTGCGCCAAGCGGGCTTTACCCAATGTTACCCTTTTGATGTTAGGCGTTTTACAGCGAAAAGCGGTATTAATGTCAATGTGATTGGCTTTGATCCGGTGGCGATGTTGGCTTTGTATCCAAGCGGTTCGAGTCAAGCGCGCGACAATCTGGCCTTGAGTGAGTTTCCTTACCCGGTTTTGGTCGGTAAAGATCTGGCGCAAACTCAAGGGTGGGCGAACGGACAAGTGATTACCATGCAAGATGGCAGTCAAATCGGACCAATAAAGATCGATCAGCATCAGGTCTTATCAGGAAGTAATATGCTGGCAGATATGCAGGTTGTTCGTCAATTCCAAACCCTGGCCGGTTTTTCTCGAATCGCTTGTAAGACTCTATCGACCCAGCAAATGGCCGAGTTAAAATCGTTTTTGCCCGATGGGTTGAAAGTGGTCAAAAACAATCGCCAAGAGCTGTCCTCGCTCACCAAAGCATTTCATATGAATCTCACCGCGATGGGGTTGTTGGCCTTTTTAGTCGGCTTGTTTATCTTCTACCAAGCGATGTCTATGACCTTTGTACAACGCTTGCCTTTAATCGGCAGTTTGCGACAGCTAGGCGTGACGGGTAAGCAGGTGGTGCAAGCGGTTCTCATCGAGTTGACCTTGATGATCAGCTTTGCTTGGTTAGCGGGCAATGGCTTGGGGTTATTGCTGGCCAATCAGTTGATCTACAAAGTGGCAACCAGTTTAAACGACCTCTATGGTGCCAATGTTGGCTTAACCATTTCAATGAGTTGGTCGGCGGCGGCCTTTAGTTTATTTTTGAGCTTTGCCGGTACCTTAGCCGCCTGTTTTTGGCCTTTGATCCGTTTGCGCCATAGCCAGCCCATTCAACTGAGTTTGCGACTGTCGAATCTACGTTCGTCGGGACGCGAATTGTTTTGGCAAGCATGGGCAGCCCTGGCTTTTGGCTTACTTGCCTGGCTAATGACCTTAATGCCCAAAAGTTTAGAAGCCGGCTTTTTGATCATTGTCTTTACCTTGTTAAGCGTCGCCCTCATCACACCTTATTTGCTTTGGAAGTGCTTTCGCGGCTTGGCAAAATCCGTGCCTTCTGTTGTATGGCGTTGGTTTTTTTCCGATGCGGCTTCTAGTATGAGTTATCGCGGCATTGCGTTGATGGCTTTTTTATTAGCCCTCGCCGCCAATATTGGTGTTGAAACTATGGTTGGCAGTTTTCGCGACACCACCGATAAGTGGTTATCACAGCGTTTAGCGTCGGATTTGTACTTGTCACCAACCCACCAAAACACCACTCGCATCGAACACTGGTTGTTGAAGCAACCACAAGTCGATCAGCTTAACTGGCGTTGGCAAACTGAATTGCACACCGCGCGCGGCCAACTGCAAGTGGTTAGTACTGGCGATACGATTTCAGAGTTTAACGCCTTGACGGCCAAGGCTGCCATTAACAATTATTGGTATTTGTTGCATCATTCACGCAGTTTGATGGTCAGCGAATCGATGGCGTTAAAGTACAATATTGCCCCTGGCGATCGGCTTGATCTGGTCTCGCCGCTCGGCAGTGAGTGGCTGGTGGTTGGGATCTATTACGATTACGGCAATCCCTACAATCAATTGATGCTGTCACAGCAAAACTGGTCAAACTATTTTGATCGCGCTGGCAGTGTCAGTATCGGTGTGCAACTGTACAATCCAGAACAGATTAACCTGATTAAACAGCGTATCGAGCAAACCTTCCATATCAGTAGTGAAAATATTTATGATAGTGGAAAATTACATCAACGAGCCATGGGGTTGTTCGATCGCACCTTTTTTATCGCTGATGCTTTGTGTCATATCACTTTGGTGATTGCTGTGATCGGTTTGTTCTTCGCTACGCTGTCCGGGGAAGTCGCTCGGCAAAGGCAAACGGCGTTGCTGCGTTGCTTGGGGGTAACAGGGAAGGAGTTAATCATTCTCGGCGGTGGTCAGTTGGTGTTATTTGCTTTGATCAGTGCACTGGTTGCGGTACCACTGGGTATCGGTATTTCCTACATGATCGTGGATATCTTGTTACAGCACTCGTTTGGCTGGTCAATTGATTGGCAGCTTTTGCCGTGGCAATACACCAAAACCATTGTTTGGGCCATGTGTGCCATGATGTTGGCTGGTGCCTTACCGGTGTGGCGTTTGATCCACAAAAGTGCCATTACTGCATTGAGGAGAGCGGTATGAGTAACAAAACCTTGCTGTCCGTGCCGTTAAAATGGTTATTAATGGCGTTAGTGTTCTGTTGGCTGATTATTATTTTTGGCTATTTTAGCCAGCTACAACACGATCAAGCACTGACTCCGCAAATACCTGAGCTCACAGTACGGTCCCCTGACAGTCCTGGTCTTGTTCCCGACGCCGTGTCTTTGCCAGAGGATCAAGCTTTTCATCAGCACAGCGCCAACGAAATGTGGCAAATGTACGCCGTGCTCAATGACAAACAAGGGCACAGTTATCGCTTTCAATGGCAATTTTTACAAGTAAACCTTGCCAATCAATCCGATACGGGCTGGAAAAGCGAACAGCGCTATTATGCGCAAGGCACCATTGACTCGATTCAACAGTCTTGGATGGCTAGGCGTATTGCACGTGGCGGTTTTGGCCAAGCCGGTACCTTCACAGACCCCGTGACCTTTTGGATTGACGATTGGCGACTCAACACTGAGCGCAACGGTCAAGTGGCAAACCTCAATATGGGCGGCGATCACTTTTCGGTTAACCTGACCATCGAGCGGCAAAACCCAGGGTGGCTTGAGTTTGGTCAAAATGGTTTGTGGCGTTTAGACAGTCGACCACACGCTTGGTTTTATAACCTTTCTGCGCCGATAAACCACATTTCTGGCACCATTACCTTAGAGGGGATCCCGGTTCCAGTGTCTGGACGGGCTTGGGTCGACCACGTATGGGGTTCACAACTGTATCACTTAGCGGACCAAGATTGGCAATGGTTGCGTTTACGCCTTGATGATCATCGCTATTTATCGGTATGGCGTTACCACAATGGCGCGCAGCCTGCGACCACGATTGCCAGTTTGATCGATAGCGCCGGTAAGGTGGATAATTTAACAGCAAGCGAAGTCACGCTCGAACCCGTAGCCAGTGATGAAGCTGACAATCACATTCACAAAACGCTAAAGTGGAAACTCAGTATTCCCAAGTACAGTATTTATCTCACCACTCAACCGGTCCAACTTGGCGATAAAGTGCCAGAGCAAAGCACAGTGTGGCAAGGTCAAGTCTACGCGTACGGCACCCAAGGTGGTTCGGGCTTTTTTCAAATCCTCTCCAAATGAGTGCAATCGACAGGCTTTGCTATACTGTCTAAAGTTTTGCTTATTCAAACCATCATGTTACAGCCGATAAATCGGAGTCATTCGCTGGTGACTTTAGACGTTTTTATAGTGGTCAGCCTTGGTGACGCAATCTCGCTTAGGGGATTTAAAGTATCGGTTTTTACGAAAGGTCACATCTAAACAATCGATTTTTCCGAAATGCAATCAGGAGCTACACTGAGTTCTTGTGTTATTTATGTCTCGTTACACTGATAAGGATCACTGGTAATGGATAAACTTCGTCAATTTTTCAAAATGGAATCCGCTGGCGGCATTCTGTTGGTGCTGTCTGCCTTATTGGCAATGGTCGTGGCCAACTCGCCTTTAGCTTCGCTTTATGACGCTTCTTTACACACCTATATTTTTGGCTTGTCGATTTCACACTGGATTAATGACGGCTTGATGGCCATCTTTTTCTTATTGATCGGTTTGGAAGTCAAAAGAGAGTTAATAGAAGGGGCCTTAAAGTCGAAAGAAACCGCACTTTTCCCCGCCATTGCGGCGGTCGGCGGTATGCTGGCACCTGCACTTGTCTATGTGTTTTTTAACCAGCAAACCCCTGAGGCGATTCAAGGTTGGGCGATCCCAGCGGCGACCGATATTGCATTTGCTCTTGGTGTGATGGCGATTTTGGGCAACCGAGTACCCGTGGCATTAAAAGTGTTTCTACTGGCACTGGCCATAATCGATGACCTTGGGGTTATTGTCATTATCGCGCTTTTCTACAGCAGCGATTTATCGACCTTAGCGTTGGCGATTGGTTTTGCCATGACCTTGTTGCTGTTCTACATGAACTACAAAAATGTGACAAAGCTAAGTGCTTACCTGGTTGTCGGCACCATTTTGTGGCTGGCGGTATTGAAATCTGGCGTTCACGCGACCTTAGCGGGTGTAGTGATTGGCTTTGCTATTCCACTCAAGGGCAAAGACCAACAAGCGTCGCCGCTTAAAACCTTAGAGCACGGTTTAGAAAGCTATGTTAACTTTGGTATTTTGCCCTTGTTTGCCTTTGCCAATGCAGGCATTGCCCTCAACGGTGTATCCTTGGACAACCTGGTCTCTATGGTACCGTTAGGCGTGGCATTGGGTTTATTGTTGGGCAAACCCTTGGGGATTTTCACCTTCAGTCTGCTGTCGGTTAAATTGGGCTGGGCCAAACTGCCAGAGGGGATCAATTTTAAACACATTTTCGCGGTGTCAGTGTTGTGTGGCATAGGCTTTACCATGTCGATATTTATTTCGTCTTTGGCCTTTGGCGACGCCAATCGCGAGTTTGACACCTTAGCGCGTCTAGGCATCTTGATTGGCTCTACCTCGGCGGCATTGATTGGCTATGGGCTGCTCAACGCAATTTTGCCTAAAGGGTCTAAACAAGCAGTAGAAACGCAATCTTAAGCCGTTTGGCATAAATATTAAATAAGCCATTTGGCATAAAAAAAGCCCAGAGCAAGTCGGCTCTGGGCTGGATACAAACATAGGAGTTATAAGAAAAAGCAGCAACATCAACTGAAAAGCATTTGACAGCTAAGAGAAATCTCTCCAGTTGTTCGTTGTTACCTTATGTATGACTCTCCTTTCACAGTAGAGTTCCACTTTTTTCCCTTCTTTTTTCATTTTTCTTTTCTCTGCCTTAATCTGTGATATTTGTCACGATTTGTGGTCTGACCTGTTTTCAAAAGTGTGATGTTAACAATTTGTTATTTTTTTTATCAATGCTAACTTAATGAAGTAGGTCAACGACAAGTTTGATAAAGAAGCGATGTGTGTTATAGCAAAAATAAAGACATTTCACTGCCTGTAACCTTGAAAACCATCACGCAGTGAAGACGATGATAAATGCCATTGTCCTTACCCTACCCAGTGAGTTTGACCTTGGATTGGAACCCTGAATCAACAAGCGATCATAACAAGTTATTTATTGATTTTATTGATTTTACTTTCCATTTCATCCTCAAACTCAAAGGAACAATGGATGGATTAAGACTGAATAAACGACATTCGGCATCCGGACGTGAAATTAGAAGGAATACATCATGAACTCTCTACGCAAAAAATGGGTCAGTGACCCTGCGCTAACCTGGTTTAAAAAGACTTTACCGGCTCTCTCTACCACTGAACGCGAAGCGATGGAAGCGGGCAGTGTCTGGTGGGAAGGAGAGTTGTTTAGTGGGCAGCCTGATTTCACTAAGTTGCACAGCTACCCCAAGCCGACACTCACCGATGAAGAGCAGCACTTTATCGAACATCAACTGCCAACCTTGATGGACATGCTTGATGATCACCAGATCATTAAACACGATCGCGATTTGCCAGAGCCGGTTTGGCAATACCTCAAGCAAGAGCGCTTTTTTTCACTGATC
>JBFGYW010000019.1:0-29308 GCA_041587235.1 Vibrio sp. | reverse complement strand
TTATTACTAAATAAAACAAGTGGCATCAGTCTAGGTTTTTCTGTAAGACGACCCATCAGCGCAATGGCTTGAAAAAGATAATCCATTGCGCTGGTGAGTTGGCGTTTTTATCGCGCTGAAATGTTTCTCGACAACTTAAGAAGAAGGGGGTTTGTAATGCTCTTTGACCAATTGATACTTGGCCATTTTGTCGTATAAGGTCTTACGAGCTAGGCCGAGCTTTTCCATGGTGTCTTTAATACTGCCTTGGCATTCAAGGAGGGCTTGTTGAATAGCGGCTTTTTCAAACTCCGCCACCTGTTCTGTTAAGGTCAGCTCTGAGCAAGCGGTGAGCTCGTGATTTTGCTCCAACTGCCCGAGCAGAACAAAGCGCTCGGCGGCATTGCGCAATTCCCGCACATTGCCCGGCCAATCGGCACTCATTAAACGCTGTAAAGTCGCCCCGTCTAGTGCACTGGCGTCTTTTCCATATCGCGAGGCGGCGACCAATAAAAAATGATGAAACAACGCGGGGATATCTTCTTTACGTTCTCGCAGCGGCGGAATAGGCAAAGTCACCACGTTGAGCCGATAGTAAAGATCTTGGCGAAAGTCACCTAACTTTGCCGCTTGTTGCAAGTCGACCTTAGTGGCCGCTATAACGCGAATGTCTATGGGAATCAAAGTATTGGAGCCGACTCTTTCTATTTCGCGCTCTTGTAGTACTCGCAATAGGCGAATTTGAGCTTGCATCGGCATCGATTCGATTTCATCGAGAAATACCGTGCCGCCACTGGCGTATTCAAATTTTCCTATCCGTGTTTTATCGGCGCCGGTAAAAGCCCCTTTTTCATGGCCGTAGAGCTCACTTTCGATCAAGTTCTCGGCAACGGCGCCACAATTGACCGCGACAAAATTTCCCTCGCGCCGAGCACTTTGTTCGTGCAACGAGCGAGCGACCAATTCTTTACCTGTGCCGGTTTCACCGAAGAGCAAAATGTCGGCTTGAGTGTCTGCGACCTGATAGATGGTGTCGCGCAGTTGTAAAATTGCCGGTGTGTTACCAATGATCCTGGGCCCGAGTGTTTGACTGGCTTGTAAACTGCGCTTTAAACGTTGATTTTCAATCGTTAATTTTCTCTTTTCACTCGCGCGATAGACGATGTCGATCAGGCGATCAACGGCAAAGGGCTTTTCAATAAAATCGTATGCCCCATTTCTCATCGCCGTGACAGCTGTGGAAATATCCCCGTGGCCGGTGATCATGATAACCGGTAAATCAGCGTTCTTGTGTACTATGGTATTGAGTAAATCTAAGCCAGAAATACCGGGCAAACAAATATCACAAACCACGACATCAATGGTGGGATGTTGTTCTAAGGCCAATAACGCACTTTCAGCATCGTGAAAACACAAGGCTTGAATACCGGCCAGTTCAAAGCTTTGTGCAATCGCACTGTTTAAATCACGATCGTCATCGATAAATAACACATGACACATAAAAAACCTCTATTGAGTACAGGGCAGTTTTACCGTAAACCTTGCCCCTTTTAATCTCGGGCTTGGCGAGACAAAGAGATCGCCGCCCATGTGGTGTATAAGGTGATGAGAGATGGAAAGCCCTAAACCGAGTCCATTGTTTTTGCTGGTCACAAAGGGAGAAAACACCTTGGTGTATTGCTCTGGCCTTAAACCGCTGCCGTTGTCATCAACATGGATGAGCAGGTACGGGCTTTGATGTTCAGAACCTATGATCACGCTTTTTTCTCTCTCATCCGTCATGGCCTCAATAGCATTGGTGACTAAGTTAATGATCACTTGCTCGACGTGAATCGGGTTGACGATGATGTTAGGGCAGGACTCGTTTAGCTCGAGGTGGACCTTGGCTTGTTGTTTCTTTAATTCGGGTTCAAGGAGGACTTTACACGAAAGCAACAGGGGGCGAAGTTCGGCTTGTACTAAGGTCGCTGGGTCGGATTTTCTGGCAAAGGCTTTGAGTTGATGGCTTATTTTCGCCATGCGCTCGGTTAATTCACCGATGCGGCGCAAATTGTCTTCGGCGATGGTGTAGCGGCCTTTTTGAATAAACGCGACGGCATTGTCTGCAAAGCTTCTTATTGCCGCTAAAGGGTTGTTTAATTCGTGGCTGATACTGGCAGACATTTGCCCTAACACAGCCAACTTGGCGGCTTGAATCAATTCGTTTTGCGTGTCGATCAAGACTTGCTCGGTTTTCATTCGTTCGGAAATTTCCGCTTGTAACTCCGAGGTGCGCGCCATGACTTGCAGTTCGAGCTTTTGGTTGGCCGCTTTTTGCAGTTTTTCTATTTGAATAAACTTTTGCCGGCGATGGTCATAGAGTTGCCAAAGAAGCCAGATAGTGGCGAAAAGTAAAGAGCACAGAGTAAAGAAAATGAGCATATTGACCCAAATACTGTGTTTGGAAGAAAAAATTCGCATGGTTAAATGTAATTGGGGCAAGGGTTTAGACGAAACAATCAAGGTGCCCAAGACATTGTCTAAAGAGGAGCTGACTTCGGTGACTAAAGAGGTGAAGTCACCGATAAAGTTGAGCGATTCAATTTTGGTTTCTAAATATTGTTGACTGTCGGCGATCTGTTGACGGCTTTGCTCATCAAGAGGAGAGAGACTTTTTAGCAGCCACTGAGCAGAGCTCGACATAAAAATGATGTTGCGCTCGTCCGTGGCGACAAAAAAGCTGCTTTTGTCTTGCCAGATAGCTTCTATGGCGGTGAGGTCCATCTTAACCACTACTACGCCGATCGCCTGACCTTGCTCGTAGAGGGCGTGACCGTAATAATAACCTCGTGTACCTGAGGTCGAACCCAAGGCGAAGTACTCACTTTTTCCATGGCTCATCGCTTGGCTAAAGTAGGGGCGAAAAGCAAAATTTCGGCCGATGAAGCTGGTGTCTTTTTGCCAATTACTGGCTGCTAAGGTGGTCCCTAAGTGATCGAGTAAATAGGTGTCTGAGGCACCGATAATGCTATTGATGTCTTCAAGATATCGATTGGTGACCTCGATTTGTGCTGAATTATTGGCATGGCGCAAAGCATGGAGCAATGCCAGGTCGTTAGATAACAACTGGGGTAAGTGGGCAAACTTGTCGAGTCGGTTTTCGATATGGCTGGTAAATCGCTCGAGTTGCAAATTGTGTTCGTCGAGCAACCCTTGATATCGGGCTTGTTTAACCCAGATTAATCCCAGGATAAGCAAACACAGATAACTAAGAATAAACAACAAGGTATGACGATGGACGTTGAGCATGAGATCACCCGCGCTTTTTGTTTATGATAAAGCCAATGTTGGCGTCGGCTGACCCAAAGGTGGGGAAAACAAGAGCTTGATCGAATTTAAATCTGAGAAAATTGATCTATTTCACCTTGAAAAGGCTATTTTTGTCCCCATTTTTGGTTTAAGCGTGGCAATACCCGTTAAAAGTGTGCTCAAAAAGCGTAAATTTTGCGTATTCCCTGTTCACACAGTGGCGATTGGCTCGACACTGAGACTTCCTCTCGTTAGAATGTCGCGTCTAAAATTTTGTCCAAGGAAGCGATTTGAAATAATTCTGCGCTTTCCTGATGTTGGTGACACAACATCGAACTTGATAATTCGTTTAGGTGCTCTTTTTATACCAATCTGATTAAAGCTGCGGTCAATGATAGCGCTGGAAGAAAGTGAGAGAACAGGCAAGCCTTTCTCTTCAAGAGTAATGACCTAGCTCGTTATTCTGCCAGCGACGTTAACGCCGCTATCGAGTCTTTTTACCCGTTGAGGTGACTGGCCGTTTAGTGGGATTGGTATTAGGAGTGCAGACAAGGATGGGATGTCGAGGTATCGATATTCCTTTGCTCAGAATCACTGAGCCACTTTTGAGGTTTATATAAAAATGCAAGTAACTGTTGAAACGCTAGAAGGCCTACAGCGCCGTCTTAACATTACTGTTCCTGCGGCTAAAATTGAAGACGCAGTCACAGCTGAATTACGTAACATCGCTAAAAACCGTCGTTTCGATGGTTTCCGCAAAGGTAAAGTACCATTGAAAATGGTTGCGAAAATGTACGGTACTGCCGTTCGTCAAGATGTTCTTGGTGAAGTGATGCAACGCAACTTTATCGAAGCGATTGTCAGCGAAAAAGTAAACCCAGCAGGCGCACCGACGTTTGAACCGGTTACCAACAAAGCAGGCGAAGACCTCGTTTTTAACGCGACATTTGAAGTGTACCCAGAAGTTGAACTCAAAGGTCTTGAAAACATCGCAGTAGAAAAGCCAACGACGCAAGTTAACGACGCTGATGTTGAAGAAATGCTAGAAACGTTGCGCAAGCAGCAAGCGACTTGGAAAGAAGTTGACGCACCAGCAGAAGCGGGCAAGCGCGCTACGATTGACTTCGTTGGTTCAATCGACGGAGAAGAATTCGAAGGCGGTAAAGCAGAAAACTTCCCTCTAGAAATGGGCGCAGGCCGAATGATTCCAGGTTTCGAAGACGGCGTTGCTGGTAAAACAGCGGGCATGGAATTTGAAATCGACGTGACCTTCCCAGAAGATTACCACGCTGAAAACCTAAAAGGCAAAGCAGCGAAATTTGCGATTAAACTGAATAAAGTTGAAGAGCAAGAGCTTCCTGAGCTAACTGATGAATTCGTTGCTAAGTTTGGCGTTGCAGAAGGCGGCGTAGAAGCATTGAAAGCGGAAGTTCGCAAAAATATGGAACGCGAGCTAAAGCAAGCAATTAAGAACCGCATCAAAGAGCAAGCTCTTGACGGTCTTGTTGAGCAAAACGACATTGAAGTGCCTGCTGCCCTTATCGATCAAGAAATCCAAGTGCTTCGCAAGCAAGCGGCACAACGTTTTGGCGGCAACGAAGACGCTGCAGCTCAATTGCCACGCGAATTGTTTGAAGAGCAAGCGAAACGCCGTGTGATGGTTGGCCTTTTACTGGGTGAAGTCATCAAGTCAGAAGAGCTAAAAGCGGACGACGAAAAAGTGAAAGCTTTGATCTCTGAAATGGCGACGGCATACGAAGACCCATCAGAAGTTATTGCTTACTACGAGCAAAATGAAGAGATGATGAACAACATGCGCAACGTTGCTCTAGAAGAGCAAGCGGTTGACGCTATCATCGCTAAAGCGCAAGTTTCTGAAAAAGAAGTAAGCTTTAACGAGCTGATGAATCAGACTCCGGCTGCATAATCAGCGATATCTCGCGCAGAAAAGTTGACTTTTAAAGCGCTATTCTGCTAACAATGGTCCGTATGATATACATCATTCGGGCCATTTATTTTAGGGACATAAGAATATGAGCTACCAAGAAAAAAACGCAATGTCACCCATTGTTGACGCCCTCGTACCTATGGTGGTTGAACAGACTTCCCGCGGTGAGCGTTCTTACGATATTTATTCTCGTTTATTGAAAGAGCGCGTGATCTTTTTGACCGGCCAAGTCGAAGATCAAATGGCTAACTTAGTGGTTGCACAGTTGCTATTCCTAGAGTCAGAAAACCCTGACAAAGATATCTTCCTGTACATCAACTCACCCGGTGGCAGCGTCACGGCAGGTATGTCTATTTACGACACCATGCAGTTCATTAAACCGAATGTCAGTACGGTTTGTATGGGTCAGGCTGCGTCAATGGGTGCTTTCTTACTCGCCGGTGGTGCACCGGGCAAACGCTATGTGTTGCCAAACTCTCGCGTCATGATTCACCAACCACTTGGCGGTTTCCAAGGTCAGGCATCTGACATTCAAATTCACGCTCAAGAGATTTTGGGCATTAAGAAAAAACTCAATACTCTATTGGCAGAGCACACAGGCCAACCTTTAGAAATTATTGAGCGCGACACCGACCGTGACAACTTCATGTCGGCACAACAAGCGGTAGATTACGGTTTGGTTGATGCAGTCTTGTCACAACGTGGTGAATAATACTCTCTAGACTAACAGCAAAAAGATTGGTTTTGTTGTACACTGGATCAGAGAAAGAATAGGTTAAGAGGTTAGCGAATGACAGACAAAAGCAAAGACAATAACAGCAAGTTGCTTTATTGCTCTTTCTGCGGCAAGAGCCAGCACGAGGTTCGCAAGTTAATCGCAGGCCCTTCCGTTTACATTTGTGATGAATGTGTCGATCTTTGTAATGACATTATTCGTGAAGAAATCAAAGATGTTCTGCCTAAAAAAGATGCCGAGGCCCTACCGACGCCAAGAGCCATTAGTGAACACCTTGATGATTATGTGATCGGTCAAGAGCATGCAAAAAAAGTGTTATCAGTAGCGGTGTACAACCATTACAAACGCTTGCGCAATGGCGACAAAACCAGCGAAGGTGTTGAGCTTGGTAAGAGTAATATCTTGCTTATCGGCCCAACGGGTAGCGGTAAAACCTTGCTTGCAGAAACATTAGCGCGCTTTTTGGACGTGCCGTTTACCATGGCAGATGCCACCACGTTGACCGAAGCGGGTTACGTGGGTGAAGATGTCGAAAACATCATTCAAAAATTGCTGCAAAAATGCGATTACGACGTTGCCAAAGCGGAACGCGGTATTGTTTACATCGATGAGATCGACAAGATTTCACGCAAAGCGGAAAACCCATCGATCACTCGCGATGTGTCCGGTGAAGGTGTACAACAAGCCTTGCTTAAATTGGTTGAGGGCACCATTGCTTCAGTACCGCCACAAGGTGGGCGCAAGCATCCTCAGCAAGAGTTTTTGCAAGTGGATACGTCGAAAATCCTGTTCATCTGTGGCGGTGCTTTTGCGGGCCTAGATAAAGTGATTGAGCAGCGCGTCGATAAAGGAACCAGCATTGGCTTTGGCGCTGAAGTACGCTCAAAAGCTGAGTCGAAAACCACGGGCGAGTTGTTTAGCCAAGTGCAACCAGAAGATTTGGTGAAATACGGTTTGATTCCCGAGTTTATCGGTCGTTTACCGGTGACCACCACCTTGACTGAGCTCGATGAAGCGGCGTTGGTGCAAATTCTTTGTGAGCCTAAAAATGCGCTGACCAAGCAATACGCGGCGTTGTTTGAACTCGAAGACGCGGAATTGGAATTTCGTGAAGATGCCTTGCGTGCCATTGCTAAAAAAGCGATGGAGCGCAAAACAGGGGCACGAGGACTGCGCTCAATTCTCGAAGGCGTGTTACTCGAAACCATGTACGAGCTTCCTTCTTCAGAAAACGTCTCTAAAGTCGTGATTGATGAATCAGTTATCAACGGCGAATCAGAGCCTTTGCTCATCTACAGCAATTCAGATAATCAAGCTGCTGGCGCAGAATAAGACCTGAATAAAAAAGGAGGTATTTTTACCTCCTTTTTTTTATTTATTGTCATTGAAAGCAAATATTTAATCCCCATATCATACCTATAACATAAAGCGGAAGAGAGAATATCATGAACTTGGAACGCTCCGAGCGAATCGAGATACCCGTCCTGCCTCTACGAGATGTTGTGGTTTACCCTCACATGGTGATTCCACTTTTTGTAGGGCGTGAGAAATCTATCAGTTGTTTAGAAGCAGCGATGGAAGCTGATAAGCAAGTTTTGCTAGTGGCACAAAAACAAGCCAGCACTGATGAGCCAGAAACTCATGATCTTTATGAAATCGGTACCGTTGCCACGATTTTACAACTGCTTAAACTGCCAGATGGCACGGTCAAAGTTCTGGTTGAAGGCCAGCAACGCGCAAAAATTATCGAATACAAAGACAGCGACTTTTTCTTGGCCGATGCGGATTACATTGAAACTCCAGCCATGGCTGATAATGAACAAGAAGCGGTGGTTCGCAGTGCGATTAACCAATTCGAAGGTTTCATTAAACTGAATAAAAAAGTGCCGCCTGAAGTTCTGACATCACTAAACGGCATTGATGATGCCGCGCGTTTAGCCGACACCATCGCCGCTCATATGCCTTTAAAGATCGCCGAGAAGCAAAACGTCCTCGAGTTGCTTGATGTCAGCGAAAGACTTGAGTTTTTGATGGGCCAGATGGAATCGGAAATCGACTTGCTTCAAGTTGAGAAACGCATCCGTGGTCGCGTTAAAAAACAGATGGAAAAATCACAGCGCGAGTACTACCTCAACGAGCAGATGAAAGCGATTCAAAAAGAATTGGGCGATTTGGATAACGCGCCCGATGAGTTTGAGTTGCTGAAAAAGAAAATTGCTGACGCTAAGATGCCTAAAGAGGCCTTAGAGAAAACAGAGCAAGAACTGCAAAAATTAAAAATGATGTCACCCATGTCTGCAGAAGCGACTGTGGTGCGCAGTTACATTGACTGGATGGTTAGTGTGCCTTGGGCTAAGCGCTCAAAAGTGAAAAAAGACCTCGCTAAAGCCGAAGAGATCCTCAATGCGGATCACTACGGTTTAGAACGCGTTAAAGACCGAATCCTTGAGTACTTAGCGGTGCAAAATCGCGTCAATAAACTCAAAGGGCCGATTCTTTGTCTGGTAGGGCCTCCAGGTGTTGGTAAG
Source organism: Vibrio sp. (assembly GCA_041587235.1). GTDB lineage: Bacteria > Pseudomonadota > Gammaproteobacteria > Enterobacterales > Vibrionaceae > Vibrio. Next base: position 20,829 of record JBFGYW010000019.1, on the reverse strand, counting down.
ACATCCCTCGGTCGTTCTATTGCCGCTTCTACGGGACGAAAGTACATCCGTATGGCCCTTGGTGGCGTACGCGACGAAGCTGAAATCCGCGGTCACCGCCGTACGTACATTGGTTCACTGCCAGGTAAGTTGATTCAAAACATGTCAAAAGTGGGCGTAAAAAACCCCTTGTTCTTACTTGATGAGATTGACAAGATGGCCTCAGATAGCCGTGGTGACCCAGCATCAGCACTGCTAGAAGTGCTAGACCCAGAGCAAAACAACAGCTTTAACGACCACTATCTCGAAGTGGATTATGATTTGTCTGATGTGATGTTTGTCGCGACCTCAAACTCGATGCAAATTCCTGGTCCACTTTTGGATCGTATGGAAGTGATTCGTCTTTCTGGTTATACCGAAGATGAGAAACTCAACATCGCAAAACGCCACTTAGTTAATAAGCAAATTGAGCGTAATGGTCTCAAAAAAGGCGAATTGATTCTCGAAGACTCAGCGATTATGGGTATCATTCGCTACTACACACGCGAAGCCGGTGTGCGTAATTTAGAGCGCTCGATCTCGACAGTATGCCGCAAAGCAGTGAAAAACATCTTGCTCGACAAATCGCTTAAATCGATCACCGTAACGGGTGAAAACCTCAAAGACTACCTTGGAGTGCAGCGTTTTGACTTTGGTAAAACCGAAGATCTCAACCGAGTAGGACAAGTGAACGGTCTGGCTTACACCGAAGTCGGTGGTGAGCTATTGACCATAGAAGCCGAATCCGTTGTGGGTAAAGGGGTCTTGACTCAAACTGGCTCGTTAGGCGATGTGATGCGCGAGTCGATTCAAGCAGCGATGACGGTTGTGAGAAGCCGCGCTGATAAATTGGGTATTAATCACGATTTTTACGAAAAACGCGATATTCACGTTCACGCACCGGAAGGGGCAACACCCAAAGATGGTCCAAGTGCCGGTATTGCCGTCTGTACTGCTTTAGTGTCGAGCTTAACGGGTAACCCGGTGCGATCTGATGTGGCGATGACAGGCGAAATCACCTTACGCGGTGAAGTACTGCCGATTGGTGGCGTAAAAGAGAAATTGCTCGCTGCGCACCGCGGTGGGGTTAAAACAGTGTTGATCCCGAAAGACAACGAACGCGACTTGGAAGAAATTCCGAAAAACGTGATTGCTGATCTTAAAGTGATTCCAGTCAAATCGATCGATGAGGTACTGACTGTCGCGCTAGAGCGCAACCCACTCGGTGTTGAAATTGCTTAATGTTTGTCCATTTGATCATCGAATAGAGTGATTAAGGACAAATATCATTAATCTTTACGCTGACAGCTCGAAAAAGGCTTGTCAGCGTTTTTTTTCAAGGCTAAGTTAGTCAACGTTCAAAGCGTACTGATTGTTGCTTGGCTCATAGGAGTTGAGCGCTAGTTTTGATTTTATTAAAACCTAGTTTTGGATTTCTTATACCAATCTTATCAAGTCTGTGGCCAATAGAGCGAAAAAAGCGCAAAGCATTGACCACGTTCAAAATTCGATTGGTATTAATGAGACCTTATTTTAGTCATGGATAACGTCACCTCGTAGCTATTCATCGGTGACACAAAGGGGAATAACAGTGAATAAAACTCAACTTGTAGAAAAAATTGCTGCGGATGCCGATTTGTCGAAAGCATCTGCAGGGCGCGCTCTTGATGCGATCATTGATGCCGTTGGTGAAACCCTACAATCAGGTGACCAAGTGTCTTTGATAGGCTTTGGTACGTTCAGTGTGCGCACACGTGCAGCCCGCACTGGTCGCAACCCAAAAACGGGCGATGAAATCCAAATTGCAGAAGCGAAAGTACCGGCTTTCAAACCTGGCAAAGCGCTCAAAGATGCTTGTAATCAGTAGGGCAATCAATAATTGATTTAAATTGAACGTTTTACGTTAATGCGCATCCTAATGATGCGCATTTATTTTTCTGATATTATCCCATGAGATAATAGAAGAAGCCATGGCTTCAAGAGTGGAGAGTTTTACAATATGATGGATAGGCTACGAGAAGGTGCGAATAGCATCGTGGTCAAATTAATCTTAGGTTTGATCATACTGGCCTTTGTTTTTGCCGGTGTTGGCAATTACTTGGTGAGTGGCAGCAACAATAACGTGGCTGAAGTGGGCAGTACGCCGATAACACGTCAAGACTTTGAGTCAGCCTACCAAAATCAACGCAGTCGCTTACAAACGCAAATGGGTGATTACTTCGGTCAACTTATGGCCCAACCTGGCTACGTAGATTCACTGCGTCAATCCGTGTTGCAAGAAATGATTAATGATGCCTTGATGCTGCAACTCGCAGATGACCTAGGCCTTAAAATCAGTGACCAACAAGTTCGTCAAGCGATTGTCGATATCCCCGCTTTCCAAAACAATGGTCAGTTTGATAAAGAGACTTATCAAAGCGCATTGCGAGTCAACGGTTATACCCCAGACTCTTTTGCCCAAGTGATGCGACGCAGTTTGTTGCAAGAACAGCTCACTCAAGCTTTGCAAAACAGTGAGTTTGCTTTGCCAAGTGAAGTAAAACAGCAAGTCGGTCTATTGACGCAAACCCGCAACATTGAGCGCGTCACCATCGCGTCTGATCAATTTGCCGACCAAATACAATTATCGGATCAAGAGATCCAAGATTACTATCAAGCTCACCAAGCGCAATTTAGCCGCCCAGAGCAATTTAAATTGTCTTACATAGAGTTTTCGGCTCAAGGTCTACAATCTTCGGTTTCGGTTACTCAGCAAGACATAGACACCTATTACCAAGAGCATTTATCCGACTTTACCAGTGAAGAGCAGCGCCGCGTACGACACATCTTGTTCCGCGGTGACGATGCTGAGCAACAAGCCAAAGCGGTTTTGACCAAGTTGCAAGCGGGCGCGAATTTTGCCGAGTTAGCCAAGCAAGAGTCACAAGATGGCGGGAGCGCTGACAATGGCGGTGAGCTGGGCTGGATTGAAAAAGGCACCATGGCGCCAGAGTTTGAGCAAGCAGCGTTTGCTTTAGCGAAGGCGGGCGATTTATCTGGGGTGGTAAAAACCAACTTTGGTTACCACATTATTCAATTAGAAGAGATTAAGCCTGGTGATGCTCAGCCACTTAGTCAAGTTCAAGACCAAATAAAACAAGATCTTGTCGACGAGAAAGTGGCCGATCAGTATTACGACTTGCAAAACAAAATTGATCAAGCGGCCTTTGAATCGCCAGATTCTCTTGATAGCGCGGCAAAAATTGCCGGTGTAGATGTTGAGCATACAGACTTCATTTCACAAGATGATCTGCCTGATGTACTCAAACAGCCAGCGGTTGAGCAAGCGTTAAACAGCGATGAAGTGAAACTACAAGGGCTTAACTCAGCGGCGATTGAAGTCGGCTCAGAGCACATTGTTGTCGTACGTGTTGATGACAGCCGTGAAGCCACGGTGTTACCGCTTGAAGACGTCAAACCTCAGGTCGTGTCGCAGTTAACCGCACAAAAATCGCTTGATAAGGCGCAAGACCTTGCCACTCAGTTGGTGACAGGCTTAGAAAAAGGTGACAACAGTTTGTTGGCTGAGCATCAGTTGGCCTTTGGTGAGCAAGAAACGATTGATCGTCGTTCTCCGCTGGCTAATGATGTTTTCGCGATGAAAAAACCTCAAGACGGTCAACCAACCTTTATCCAGTCTGAAGATCAGCAGGGCAATGTGGTGGTTATTAAACTCGATAGCATTGGCACCTCTCAAGAGCAGGTCGATGAATCTCGCTATGCCGATCAGCTTGCTCAGAGTTTACTTCAGCAAGATCTGACGGCACTGATCACCGCGCTACGTGCCGATACCGATATTGATGTTTATTTGACCTCAGACAGTGATCAATAAGACATTTACTAGGAAATAGGTATGTTGAGAGAGAGGGGTTGCATTTGCAGCCCCTCTTGTTTTTGGCCGACGTACCTGGGGAAATGTATCTCGCTAACTTAAGCTAAATACGGTTTCAAAAAAGGAGAACCGTATGAAAAAGTTTACTTTATTAACCGCGTTATTCAGTGTGGTATTGGCTTCGAATACTGTGGCCGACACTATGGACACCCCGGTCACGCAATCGGTCAAATCACCCGTTGATGTAGTGGGGATTACGCCGGTGAGCACTGGCGAAAATAAGGTGGATAAAACCTTGCAAGGCATTGAAGTGACAGTCAATATTAACCAAGCATCAACGCACGAGCTCGCTACATTACTCACCGGAGTCGGCGAGAAAAAGGCGCAAAGTATTGTCGAGTATCGCGAGCTCAATGGCCCGTTTACCAGTGTCGATAGTTTGATGGAAGTGAAGGGTATTGGTCCGGCGTTATTGGCCAAAAACCGCCAACGGATAATCTTATAGGACTATCGACATCCATTTGACTAACCGTCATTTAGGCACCTATGTGTTTAGCTAAAGTGTTTAGCCAAAGCTTCGCTTTCTCGTCGGGGTTTTGGCTGATTTTTGTTACCATTTCATTTCACCTAGCCCCATTCTCTGACTGACAAGAATCTAACTTGTTGGTGAATAAATTCGCTGACATCGTTGAGAAAATCACTTATTGCATAACGGATAACTTGTTTGTCTTTATAAGAAAAGCGGTTACCTGGTTCTCAAGCTTTTTCCTACGCTATCATTGACCATAGACTTAATCAGATCGGTCTTATTTTCTCATCATGGAATATAGACGTGGGAAAACAGCCAGGGCAAAACCTCCTAGCATGCCAATCAAATGTGCATTGACGGCAACCTGTGCGTCAATCCATTGCTCGGTTAAGGCCGAGGGGCCGTAGATTTGTTCCCAGGCTACTTTGGCGACAATCACAAGGCACAGTAGGCTGCTGCTGCGCTGACCTTTACACCACTCCGTTGCTGCGCCATATGCCCACAAATAATGCAGTACTCCAGAGAGTCCCACGTATTGCTGCATATCGGTAAACAGCAATCCGAATCCAACAAAACTGGCGCCGCTGAGCAACAGCAAGGCCAGGTGGCGCGGTGGCCAATGAAAGATAAAGAGCATCAACCAAAGCGCCGACATATTCATCGCCCAATGGGTTATATTGGTATGGATAACATTTCCTGTTATGATCCGCCACCATTGACCTTGCGCGATCAGTAAATGTGACCAAAATAACCCGTTGGCAATACTCGGTAATTGAGCGAAAAGACTGAGCAAGGTAAAGAGAAAGGCGGTTATCATAGAGGTGTTGAATGTCCCGATATTGTCTGGCTTGTCACAAGGCCCAAAAAGCGTGTATTTGTGCGTCAATTACACCGCTACAAGCACAAACTAAAATAGTGATACTACAGCACCGTAGCGAACAATCGCAAGCCTTAGCCACTGCACCGATTTTAGAGTTAAGCCTCGCCCATTGCCAAGTACTGGTGGGGGAGAATTTCACCGACAACGAGGCGTTAAACGCTTTACTCAACGACCCGATATATCAGTGCGTGCTCTTATACCCGAGTGAACAGGCGGTAGAAGTGTCTCAATTAGCTTACCAACACCATGGGCAAAATGAAAAGACGCTGTGCGTGATCTTGCTTGATGGCACCTGGAAAAAAGCCTACAAAATGTGGCAATTATCGAGCAATCTTCACGCTCTGCCAAACGTGTGTTTGCCCGAGGGGTTGTGCGGCGATTATCGCTTGCGCAAAGCGCCGAAAAGTCACTACTTATCCACCGTTGAGGCCGGCTATCACATTCTTTCTCTGCTCGAGCCCCAACGAGATTTTTCTCCCTTACTGCAGGCATTTAACCAGATGATTGAGTTTTCTATGTCGCAAATTCCCGCTGAGTTATTGGCGTCACATTACGGCTTGCAACGCCCTTAGTCGCCAATAACGCCATCAGTTACGACCTTGTATTATAAAAATAGCTTCTGATGGAGACTTTGTGCTTGCCGGTCCGTCATCGATGAGATGTGATCGGCAATGGCCCTCATTCCCAGGCCTTTTTCTTCAGCTCGTTGCCAAGTGGTTTTGGCGGCTTCAGGCAGTAATCGCTCAGGGTTTGCGGCGAACACTTCAAAAAGATCCATGATCACTTGTTGTCCTCGGTATTCGACAATTTGAACCTGAGGGATATGGACCACATTATCGCTAACAAATTGCTTTAAAATCTCTAATGTTTGAGCCATCGATGGGTCTAACTTGGCGTTGTAGCTTAGGAGTGGGCTGATAAATTCCTGATCGACAAAATCGATGTGAATACTGGTGAGCAGGGCGTTAACCATACCCCCAATGGCATCTTTTCGTTGGAAGTGTTGCCCTGAGAACAACATCTCCGTCATCGAGTGAATGTGCTCTCGAAACCAAGAGTCCCCACCAGTTGCGATCGGTTCTTCGACACCGGCTTGCCATTGTGCGCGAGTGACGAGCCCTAAGACGATGGCATCTTCAAGATCGTGGATCCCGTAGGCGATGTCATCGGCAAGCTCCATAATCGAGCAATCAAGCGATTTAAAGCGCGTTTTACCGTGTTCTGTGCTGGTCGGTGATGAGAGTAAATGTTGGAACAGAGTTTGGTCTTGATCGCACAAGGGGGCAAGAACCCACTCTAATCGCTTGCGATCACATTGGTAAATGCCTTTGGCAGGTGCCCATTGCTCAGCTTTTAATTGACGCCGATTCTCGGGCACAGGGTGGCCTTGTGTGGCGTTGACGTTATCGATGAGGGCGGGGTATTTGAGTAAACCAAGTTGAGTGCGGCGCGCCAAGTTCATACCATAGTACTCGGTATAGGGCTCTAGGCGAGTGACAATGCGAAATGTTTGTGCGTTGCCTTCAAAGCCGCCGTGGTCTCTCATCATAAAGTTGAGGGCAATTTCTCCGCCGTGGCCATAAGGGGGGTGGCCAATGTCGTGGGCGAGACACAAAGAGTCAATCAAGCTTGTTGAGGGTAATACATCGTGAAATTGCGGTTGTTTCTTTTTTAATTGGGCGACGATTCCAGAGCCGAGTTGTGCCGCTTCTAGTGAGTGGGTTAATCGGGTACGGTGAAAGTCGTCTAAGTTGGTGCCTAAGACCTGAGTTTTTGATTGTAAACGGCGAAAAGCGGCCGAGTGAAGAATGCGCGCTCGGTCTCGTTGATAAGGACTGCGGTGGTCATCGCGACGGATTTTGTGTTCGTCGTTGTGCCTTTCTTGCCAAAGTGGGTGTAAATTAAACTTCAAAGGCGGCTCCTGTCAGGAAAAATTAACTGATTTCATCTAAAGAAAGACTAAAGCTGGGCACGAAGGTCGCCAAAAAATAATCCATTTCATCACTGCGGCGCTCTTCAAGGGTGATCTCCAAACGCTTTTTGGCCAGTTCAAATTCGTGATTACCAGCTCGCAATTCTTCTAGGCACTTTAAATAGGCACAGAGGGTATCGGCTTGCTTAACGATTTTTTGTTCTGGAGCGGATACATCGCTCGAGCAGACAAAGGGGGCAAAGTCGTCTTGAAACTCTTTGGGCAACATCGACAGTAGTTTTTTCTCCGCCGCGGCTTCAATTTTTTTGTATTCTTTGGCGATATCCGGGTTGTAGTATTTGATTGGTGTGGGCAAATCGCCGGTCAGCACTTCACTGCTGTCGTGATACATGGCGAGTAGTGCCACTCGCTCTGGATTGATGTCGCCGGCAAATTTTTTGTTTTTGATCAGCGCCAAGGCGTGCGCGACAAAGGCGACTTGTAAACTGTGCTCCGAGACATTTTCTTGTGTCACAGAGCGCATGAGAGGCCAACGTTGAATGAGTTTCATACGTGACAAGTGAGCAAAAAAGTGACTTTGTGTCATAAGCGCTCCTCAAACCTTAAAACGGACAAGTTACAGCATAACTTGCCCGTTGAGTAGAAGAAAGCGTTGTCAGCGCACTTATTGGCGATAAGTGCTCAAGAAGCGCTCAAATCGACCAATTGCCGCTTCAAGATCTTCGACGTAAGGCAGGGTAACGATACGGAAGTGATCCGGTTTAGGCCAGTTAAAGCCACTGCCTTGTACTAACAGTACTTTTTCTTGGATCAAAAAGTCGAGCACCATCTTTTGGTCGTCGTGAATATTGTACTTTTTGATGTCAATTTTGGGGAATAAATACATGGCCCCTTTGGGTTTGACGCAAGAGACGCCTGGTACTTGGTTAATCAGTTCCCAAGCGCGATCGCGTTGTTCGAGTAGGCGACCACCCGGCAAAATCAATTCATTAATACTCTGATAACCACCGAGTGCCGTTTGTATCGCGTGTTGCATGGGCACATTGGCGCACAGTCGCATCGAGGATAAAATCTCTAACCCACTAATGTAGCCTTGCGCCAAGTGTTTTGGCCCGGTTAAAAACATCCAACCACCACGAAAACCGCAGACGCGATAGGCTTTCGATAAGCCGTTAAATGTCACGACCATGACGTCTTCGGTTAAAGTGGCAACTGAAGTATGGGTTGCACCGTCATAGAGGACTTTGTCATAAATTTCGTCAGCGAAGATGATCAAGTTGTGCTGGCGGGCAATTTCGATCACTTCCAATAAAAAATCTCGACTGTAGACAGCACCGGTTGGGTTATTGGGGTTGATCAGCACGATACCGCGGGTTTTGCTGGTGATTTTGGCTTTGATATCATCGAGATCAGGGAACCAATCGGCTTGTTCGTCACAGATGTAGTGTACAGCGTTGCCGCCAGAGAGCGACACTGCCGCGGTCCACAAAGGGTAGTCTGGTGCGGGAACTAACATTTCATCGTCATTGTTCAATAGCGCCTGCATCGCCATTACGATCAACTCTGATACGCCATTGCCAATGTAAACATCTTCGACGCCTAGGCTGCGAATCCCTTTTCGTTGATAGTGCTGTACAACGGCTTTACGGGCAGAGTAAATGCCTTTTGAATCGCCATAACCTTGTGACGTTGGTAGGTTACGGATCACGTCAACTAAGATCTCATCCGGGGCATCAAAGCCAAAAGGGGCGGGGTTACCAATATTTAGCTTTAGAATTTTATGCCCTTCTTCCTCCATGCGTTTAGCATGTTTGAGTACAGGCCCCCTAATGTCATAGCAGACATTGTTGAGTTTGGATGACATCTCAATATTTTGCATTGCTTTACTCATAAAATAAGGTGTATTTCTTTATCAAAATACAGCAAAAAGATTTTTTTTAGAATAAAAATCCATGTTTTTCTTAAAAACTGAGGTGAGAGCAAATAAGTAGGCTGTTGTAACACGCGAAAAATCAATAAAGATTGATTTAGATGAATATTTACTCTTCCAACCCCCTTTACTATAAGGCATCGTTTCACCGTCAGAGAGTCTTATGGCATTGCAATCGTTTATCGCTGAGCAAGTACAGTGTTTGCAACAGCGGCACCGCACAGAAGCTTCGTTTTCGGCGTTTGGCTTGGGTCAAGGTGGTCTAGGTCAAGGTTGCCTGGGTCAAGGCGGCAATGAGGCGCAGGAGGTATTGCCCAAAAGGCGGCTTTCTACTGAGGTTATAAGAAAGTCGCTATCGGTTGTTAACGTATCGCGGGTTGAGCTGTTACAAGCGCTCAAAACTCTCCCTTGTTACCCGAAGTGGTATTGGCAAGACAGAGAGCAACAAGACACCGTGATTGCCTGGGGCCAACCAAGCACGGCTTATTGGTCTAAAGAGCCAGAGCATTACTTTTCAAGTCCTATTGATCCGGCATCAAACATTGGGCCGGCGTCAAACCCAGCCGCTAAACATTGGTGTTTTTACCCTTTTGATCCGCAAAAGCCTGGTTTGCAAATGTCTCCCGAGGTCGAGATCCGTTTATCGGCACAGCATATATCGCTTACGGTTTATTGCGGTGCGGATATCGAGTCGGTGATCACTTCATTACAGGCTTTGCTGGGCGCGCAAGCAGGTCTTGCCCCATTGCCATCGCTAAAACCAATTAATCAAGGGCATTGTCCAACTTGGCCACAGTGGCAAAAAGCAGTTGGCCAAGCACATCACGCGATGCAAAAAGGGCTGTTTGACAAAGTGGTCCTGGCGCGAAAAACCCATTGGCAAACCGCTAAGCCGATTTGTCCGTATTCGTTATTGGCGGCCAGTGACAAGAAAAACGCTCAATGTTATCAATGGCTGTTTGTTATGAGTGCTGACCAAGCCTTCATCAGTAGCAGCCCAGAGCGATTGTTGCGCCTTGATCATCAAACGGTGTTGACAGAAGCTCTGGCAGGCACCTCGCCACTGGATTTGAACGTTAAACAACAAACAAAAGGGCAAAGTTGGTCACAGTGGTTATTAAACGACGGTAAAAACGACGGTGAAAATCAGTGGGTGGTCAAAGACATTCAGCACCAGTTAGCGCAGTGTTGCCAGTCGATTGAGGTTGACGCTTGTGAGTTGTTGACATTGTCGTCACTTCAGCATTTGCGCCGTTCCATTCGAGCCAAGCTTTGTCAAGGTGTGAGTGGGCAAACTCTGGTTTCTCGTCTGTCGCCGACGGCTGCGGTAGCCGGTTACCCTCGCCAAGCAGCGTTAGAGTTTATTCGCCAAACGGAGCCTTTTGAGCGCCAATGGTATGCCGGGTGTTTTGGTTATCATCAGCGAGGCCACAGTGAATTTTCCGTTGCCATTCGCTGCGCAGAAATCAAGGGTAATCAGATTGACTTTTACACCGGCGCCGGGATTGTTGATGGCTCGGACCCTTGGCAAGAATGGCAAGAGTTAGACCGAAAACTAGCTATGTTGACCTCCTTATTTGGAACGGAAGATGAGGTGGCTCATGGGTAAATGGGATCAATGTTCAGCCAGTGACACTCGCGTCGCATTAGGAACAAGGCAAAAGCAGGTTAGCTTTAATCAAAATTGGGCTCGAATCTTATTGCTGGCTCTACAAAGCCACGGGGTGCAACACATGTGTTTTGCGCCGGGATCACGCTCAACGCCATTAGTGACGCAAGCCGATGACTTAGGCTTTACCATGCATGGCCATTTTGATGAACGGGGTTTGGGCTTTTTGGCATTGGGACTGGCAAAAGCGTCGGGCCAACCGGTTGGTGTGATTGTCACATCAGGGACGGCGGTGGCCAATTTGTTACCTGCAGTGATTGAAGCTAAGCTCACTCATGTGCCTTTGCTTTTACTTACTGCCGATCGCCCAGTGGCATTGTCACAGTGCGGCGCCAACCAAACGATTGTTCAAGCCGGTCTCTTTTCTCATTATCTGATTGGCGAGTTATTGTTGCCAGAACCCAGCGCCAGTGCGCCTTTGTCTTGGATGTTAACGCAACTCGACTATCACTGTGTTATTCAGCAGCACACCCCTGGGCCGGTGCAGATTAATTGCCCGTTTGCCGAGCCGTTATACGGGCCCATTACCCCCGAAGTGGCTCGAGATTGGCACGATATTTATCAGCAATGGCAACAAGGCAATAGATACCATTCTGTTGATGAACGCAGGGCAAGTCACTCGGTATTCACCATAGACACACAGTATGGCGCTGATGACTTTGGCGTCGTGATCATCGGTGATCTGTCGCTTGAAGCGGCCAATCAGGTCGCTAAATGGGCGCAATCTCTAGGCTGGGTATTGTTGTGTGATCCCCAATCAGGCCTGAGTAGCCCTTGGTGCCATTACGATGTTTGGTTAGAGCACCCCAAAGCTTGGCAATGGCTGAGCGAGGCGAGCGTCGTGGTGCAATTTGGCCATCGGCTGGTGTCAAAACGCTTGTTGCAATGGTTGGCACAATGCTCGTGTCCATATTGGTTGATCAGCGATGAGCCGCAGTTGATAAACCCTAACTTAACGCCGATGTATCGGGTGATGGCAAACAGTTCAACATGGTTGGCTGCTAATCGTCACTTTGTCGCTACCTCGTCACCGACGCCGCAATTATTAAGGCAATTGTCGCTGCGGGCAGAGCAGGCGCTGTATCGAGAATTACAAAGTGACCGTTGTCTCGATGAGTTTTCGCTCGCGCATTGGTTAACCGAAACCTCACAGGTCAAATCGCTGTTTATCGGCAACAGTTTAATGGTGCGTATGCTCGATAAGGTCACTCGTTTGCCGTATTGCCAAGTGTGGAGTCAAAGAGGCGCATCGGGGATAGATGGTTTGCTATCGGGAGCTTGTGGTATTGCCAGAGGAAACGGGGAAAAACAGCTGACAGTGGTCGGTGATACCTCAGCACTTCACGATCTCAATAGCTTGGCTTTGTGGCGTGATATGGCGTCGGCGCAGGTTATTTTGATCGTCAATAACAACGGCGGAGCCATTTTTGATTTTTTACCGATTGATTCCCAGCACAAAGAACGTTTGTATCGCTTGCCGCACCATCTCAGTTTTGAGCATGCTGCCCGGCAATTTGGCTTGCAGTATCACCGGCCTGATAACATCCAAGAGTTGAATCAGTTGGTCGAAGGGCATTTTCATTCAGGGCAGGGCACGTTATTGGTTGAAGTGGTTTGTTTGCCCGAAGGAGCGAAAGCGCGAGTCGCTCGCTGGTCAAAACACGTGAGTGAGCAAAGCGATGAACTTAGCCAGTGAATTTCGCCCACCATCGAGCGATTCGAATAAGGGAATATTACTGGTGTCACTACACGGGTTGTGGGGGGATAAACAGGAATTTTCCCCGATTGCTGATGCTCTCAATCATTGGCCATGGCTTGGCATTGACCTGCCCGGCCACGGCCAAAGTCAAGCGGTTCAAGTGCAAAGTCTAGCGCACGTTTGTCACATGATCGGGCAAGTTTTGGCCTCTTATGCGTCTTTTCGTCCTGTGCTTTTGGGGTATTCACTCGGGGCTCGCATCGCGCAATACGGTTTGGCCATGAAGCTTTGGCCTAACAACCTAGTCGGCGTCATTGCCGAAGGAGGGCATTTAGGTTTGACTGATGCGTTAGAGCGCCAGCAACGCGCGTTGCAAGACAGTCAATGGGCTGAGCGCTTTTGTCATCAGCCCGTAGCGCAAGTGTTAGAGGCCTGGTATCAGCAACCGGTATTCGCCACGCTCAGTGATTTGCAGCGCCGTGCGTTAATCGTTCGCCGTCAGCACAACCACGGGCCTGCTGTGGCCAAGATGCTATTGGCGACGTCGTTAGCGACTCAGCCCAACCTTCGACCCTATTTAAGGGCTCAGAAAAATCAATTAAACCTTGTGTGTGGCGCTGAGGATAAGAAATTTTTGCAACTGTATCAAGACAGTCAATGGCGCTGTTTTGCACTGGCAGGCGCGGGTCACAATGCCCATTGCGACAACCCTGCCGGTTTTGCCGCTTTGGTTAAGCATATCATCGACCACTGGGTCAATTGTTCAGATCAAGCCTACCAATCTTTTTGAACATAGAAGACTTGGCGGCGAGAGTTACCCGCTATTTAGCCAAATTGGTATTAAAAGCGGCAACAAGAGAATCAACTTAAAGAACGAGAGGGAAGGGATTATGAGTCAAACCGTTGGTATTAGTGAGCAAAGTTTGTATGCCAAGGTCGAGTGGCAACAACACGAGATGGGCTTTGAAGATATTTTGTATCACACCTCTGCGGAAGGCATTGCCAAAATTACTATTGCTCGTCCTGCAGTGCACAATGCTTTTCGGCCTCAGACGGTCAAAGAAATGATCTCGGCTTTGTCGGCGGCTCGTTACGACGCCAAGATAGGGGTGATTATTTTTACCGGCCTTGGTGAGAAGGCTTTTTGTTCTGGGGGCGATCAAAAAGTGCGCGGTGATTATGGTGGCTATCGCGATGAGCAAGGGACCCATCATTTGAATGTCTTAGATCTACAGCGTGATATTCGCACTTGCCCAAAACCGGTCATCGCTTCGGTTGCGGGTTGGGCTGTGGGGGGCGGTCATGTTTTGCACATGATGTGTGACTTAACCATTGCCGCAGATAACGCCCAATTTGGTCAGACTGGACCTAAAGTCGGCTCGTTTGATGGCGGGTGGGGCGCGGCTTATATGGCGCGTATTGTCGGCCAAAAAAAGGCGCGTGAGATTTGGTTTTTATGTCGTTTTTATCACGCTCAAGAATCGCTCGAAATGGGACTGGTGAATGCGGTCGTCGCGCTAGATGATCTCGAACGTGAAACGGTACGTTGGTGCCGAGAAATATTGCAGCACAGTCCGATGGCTCTGCGCTGTCTCAAAGCGGCGCTCAATGCTGATTGCGATGGACAAGCCGGTCTACAAGAGTTGGCGGGCAATGCCACTATGCTGTTTTATATGACCGAAGAAGGCCAAGAAGGACGTAATGCGTTCAACGAAAAGCGCTCACCCAATTTTGATCGTTATCCGCGCAACCCTTGAGTGAGTATTGTTGATGATGAGCGACCGAAAGGCCGCCCTGTGGCGTTATTGTTTGCCTTTTCGCTCACAAGGCGTTGTGCACCCCGAGCGGCAGGTTAAGCAAGATGGGGCTTATCGACGTGGCTTGGTGGTTGAGCTTTGGCAGCAGGGGCGACAAAGCCTCGCTGAGATAGCTCCTTTGCCGGGTTATAGCCAAGAATCCCTTGCACAGGCAGCGACTCAAGCTTCGCAGCAATTGAGCTTATGGGCCCGGCATCAAACGATGTGGTTTGAGGATTTGTACCCCTCTGTCGCGTTTGGATTATCGATGGCGTTGTACCAAGGCAACGGGGCTTTTTCCCCCCTTCATCAGGGGAAAACGGCTCGTTTACTGGGCTTGTGGGAAGAAAGCGATGATCGCCAATTACAATCGGTGCATCAGTGGCAAAGTGCTGCGCCAGTGACCAACCCAGGTCAAAAGTTACATCAATCAGCGAAAAATCACTGTGCCAAAATCAAGGTGGGTCGTCAATCGTTAGCGGCTGATATTGCGCGGGTCAAAGCGGCGCTGGCACAAGTCAGTGTTTTGCGTATTGATGCCAATCGCGCTTGGTCGCTCGGTGAAGCGCTTGCGTTTAGCCAAGCATTTAGTGCGTCACAGCGCGACCACATCGAATGGATTGAAGAGCCTTGCCAGAGCTTGTCTGACAGTGTGCAATTTGCCCGGCAAAGCCATTTGTCTTTGGCGTTGGATGAAAGTTTACATGGACAAATCCCCACTTTGCAATCTCGCTGGGTGAGCGCCTTGGTGCTCAAGCCCAGTCTCATCGGCAGTGTGGCACGCTGTCGTCAATGGGTTGAGATGGCTGTTGAGCATCAACAAAAGTGGATGTTGAGCTCTAGCCTAGAATCGAGTCTAGCACTCAATCAGATTGCGGTGTTGTCCGAACAATGGCACGCCCCGACTCTCGCCGGTTTAGATACGGTTGACTGTTTTGAACAACAGGTGATCAGACCCTGGCCTGGTTGCGATAAACCCCTATTAGCCCTAGAACAATTGGAGAAAGTATGGACCAGTGCAGTAAATTGACACCCACCTTGCTTACCGCGCAGGTTCGGGAGGCAATATTGCCGTTAAAGCCCGGAGAGAACTCGTGTTATATGGATAATGCACAGGATCGCAATGTAGAGAAGGACAGTCATCAACGGCTCGAAAGACACGGCCAGAACGTTTGGGCTGACTCAAGTCTGACTTATCCGGCGATGGAAATAGAGGGATGTTATTATTCGCCGTTTGAGGTTGGCCAAAAGGTATTGCACTATCAAAGTCAATTACTCGCACAGGGCATTCAAGCTGAGCAAGTAGTGATGGTGGTTTGTCGCTATCAGCCTCAGGTGGTGTGGTTTTATTTGGCAATGTTGTCGATTGGGGCGATCACTGCCTTTGTTGCCCCGCAATCTCAGGTCCAGTTAGCCAGTAAAGCCAAAGCCCTGTTCGCTAAGGAGGGAGTAAAATGGATTTGGTCACCGGATGAGCAATTACTCCCTGCAAACATGCCTTTTTCTGTCTTAGTCATTGAAGATGGGAGCGCCAAGCCCTCACTGAGTCTAACCTTGATTGATCGGGACGATGCGGTACACACTCGGGTGGCCAGTTTGGTCTTTACTTCAGGCAGCACAGGCCTGGCAAAAGCGGTTGCTCACAGCTTAGAGCAACACCTTGACTGTGCTCAAGCGGTCAATCAGGCTTTGTGCTGTGATTCAACCAGCCGTTGGTTGGTCACTTTGCCATTTTATCACGTGTCGGGGTTGGCACTGATCCACCGCAGCTTAATGGCCAATGCGACCTTGGTTTTTGGTCGTGATTGGCCGCGCTACCTCTCTGGTTGTAGCCATGTTTCCTTGGTCGCCACTCAGCTGTTTGAGCTCTTGTCGGCCCAACCCGGGATTGATACTTTGCCTTGTGTCTTGCTTGGTGGCAGCGCAATTCCCCAATCTTTGTTGCCATTGTTAACAGAACGCGGCTTACAAGAAAAAGTGTGGCTAGGTTATGGCATGACAGAAACCGCCTCGACAGTCACATTGGGGCGGCTTGAAAATACAGGCACCTCAGGACAGCCGCTGATGAGACGTGCTGTGCGAATTGTGGGTGATGTTATAGAGATAAAAAGCCCGAGCTTGGCCATGGGCTATTACGACCAAGGGCAACTGAAGCCTTGGTCTGTTCATGACTCCTGGTGGCAAACCAGCGACTTAGGATGTTGGCAGCGCAATAAACTCAAGGTGCTCGGGCGGCGAGATAACGCGTTTATTTCAGGCGGTGAAAATGTCCATTGCGAAGAAATAGAGCG
The DNA here is from genome assembly GCA_041587235.1 of Vibrio sp. Classification (GTDB taxonomy): domain Bacteria; phylum Pseudomonadota; class Gammaproteobacteria; order Enterobacterales; family Vibrionaceae; genus Vibrio. The sequence continues at coordinate 4,213 of JBFGYW010000019.1, read as the reverse complement.
TGCGTTACACAATCATCCTGATATTGAGCGCGCCATGGTGTTTGCCATTGCCGATGAACACTATGGCGCAAGGCCGGTTGCGGTCTATTCGGGCGCAGTTAGCGATTCACCTTGCGTAGATCTTGAGCAAATGACCCTCTGGTTGATGTCATACTTAGAGAAGTACAAGTGTCCAGACCACTATGTGGTTATGCCAGAATGGGCGGTAAATTCGCCAGTAAAAATACCGCGCTACCGTTTAAAAGCTTGGCTTAAAGAGAGCCACTCTGATTGGGATGTGCTTTAGGGGCTGAGGTCGGTGATACTAAGTGTTGAGCTAGAGTGTGATGCAGCTGCTGGCGACTGGTGTCCAAGGCAGATTGGCGCTCGCACAGTGTCATCTCGATACGCGGACGAATGGGCTTGGGAAGGCCACGACAAGCCCGCCCGCGATGACGACTAAAATAGCTGCCCCATAAGCCGTTAATCGCAATCGGTAATACGTCTGGTTTACTACGAGACAAAATGATATCGAGACCGCGCATAAACGGTTGCAAATGACCATCAGGTGTCAAGCTGCCCTCCGGGAACAAACACACTAATTCGCCATTATTTAAAGCCTGTTCAATCTCTGCCATTGCTTGACGGACACTGCCTTTTTTCTGAGCTGAAATCGGGATCACGCCAGCGCCTTTTAATACGCGTCGAATGGGGGCAAACGTGGTGTATTCTTGTTGCATGACAAAGCGAATGCGGCGAGGGGTCAGGCTGGTGATCAGGAGCGCATCGAGATAGCTAACGTGGTTGGCAATGATCAGCGCAGCACCTTGTTCGGGCAGGTGTTGTGGGTGCACAATGCGAATTCGATAACACAAACGAAGCAAAAGCTGAACCAGGTATCTAAGCACAATAATCGGCTTGCGATAACAAAATACTATGGCCAGTATCAGGTTACCGATGGCCAATAACGAAAATAAAGCGGTGATACTACCATTGAATAAACCCAAAAATAGTATGCCAACGACCGCGCTGGCAACCATAAATAAGGCGTTGTAAATATTAAGCCCAGCGATCACTTGCGAGCAACTGTCGGCGTTGGCTCGGGTTTGCAATTGAGTATAGAGCGGCACGATAAACAGCCCACCACTTACGCCCATCACAAAAATAGCCGCAAACAGGCCCCACAGCGGGGGGGTGAGCACAAAGGTCAGTGTTTGCGTAAAGACCGGCAGAGTTTGTGATAACGCTTGCGCTTCAAGGCTAAAATACCCGCCGCTTAAGCCCATCAGCAGCAGGCCAAGCGGAGCCAGCGCGGGCTCAATTACCTGGCGACAAATGCGTGCACACAGCATGGATCCCGTTGCTATACCCACTGAAAAAAGCGCCAGTAAAAAGGAGACGGCACCTTGCGGGGCGTGCAAAATATCTTGTGTAAAGTTAGGAAATTGGGTTAGGTAAGTGGCGCCCAAAAACCAAAACCAACTGATAGAAAGCGCGGGAAAGAGCAAGGCTTTCGAAGTGTGCAGTTGCGTTAAGATGTGTTGGGTATCTCGCACCGGTTGCCAGCGGAATGCTTTATGGGGAACCAAGCTCGGTGCGCTGGGAATAAAGTAGCTCGCTAGGTAACCTAACAGGGCGCAGGTGAATACCGTCATAGCGGCAAGTGCGTAAGAGATCACTGTTGAAGCGATCACACCCGCGGCAATGGTACCGGTTAAAATAGCAATAAAGGTGCCCATTTCGACCCAGGCATTGGCTCGGGTTAACTGCTTTTGCTCGAGGTGTTGAGGTAAAATAGAGTATTTCACCGGACCAAAAAATGCCGACTGAGTGCCCATTAAAAACAGTAAAAGCAGTAAAATGTGATAATCGTGAGTGAGAAAACCGACCGCACCACAGGCCATGATCAGCACTTCTAATAGTTTTATCCAGCGGATGTAGCGGGCTTTATCCCAGTGATCGGCCAGTATGCCGGCGGTGGCAGAAAACAGAAAAAAGGGCAGTATAAACAGCCCCGCCGCTAAGTTGATAAAGACATCGCTATCCATCGGTAGGCTATCGGCGGGCGCAAAGGCGACAAACAGCAACAGCACGTTTTTGAAGATATTGTCGTTAAAAGCGCCGAGAAATTGAGTGGTAAAATAAGGTAAAAAACGACGTTGACTAAGTAATGGGCGGCGCATCAAGATTACCAATTTTGAAGATATTGCTCGATGAGATTATCGATTAGGTGAGTTCCGTCGACTGGGGTAGAGGTAAAAAATTTATCGTCAACACTGAGTAAGGTGATTCCGTGCACGCCTGACCACAATACCCGACTGGCTTCGAGCACTTCTTGAGCACTGCGTTGTGGCGAGAGTGCTTGCAGCAAGGTTTCAAGTAGCGTCATCATGGTTTCAATACGTTGACTTTGCCATTGGGGTAATTCGTCGCCTTGCATGCTGTGTTCAAAAATCAGCTGCCAGTGATTTGGATAAGCTTTGGCAAAATCGTGATAACAGTGAGCAATGGCGAGCAAGGCCTGTTTGGGATTGTCGCTGTGATGTTGACTGGCGCTGAGTGCTTGTTGTGATAACTGGTCGAGCGTGCGGGCAATACCGTGTAATAAGAGTAAATTATAGCTGCCAAATACATTGACCAAGGTACTCGGGACATAACCAATCAGCGAGGCGAGTTTGCGCAAACTCAATTCGCGGTAAGAATGGGTCATTAAGAATTGGTCCAACGTCTCTAAAGTGAGATCAGTCAGTTCCTGCCGAGTGTGATCATTGCGTCTTGCCATTAAAAGTACTCATATCGAACATTGTTCATTATAATAAGTTAACCGTGCTTTATTCGTCAACCAATAGGCGGGTGAGTCGCTTTGCTTTTTTTATCGCCAATCGCAATATTCTGATACAAAGCATTATGCTGCCTCTACTGTTAAAACCACTTATTAAGCGTATTATATCTGAGTCTTAAACCAATAATGAATAGGTCAGTTATGAAGAAGTTATTTGCTTTTGTCGCTTTGCTGATGGTTTCAGTGGCGACCACTCCTGTGGTCGAAGCGAAAAAGTTTGGCGGCGGTAAGTCGTTTGGTAAATCGTTTAAAACCGCGCCGGCACCGAAACAAGCGACGCAAAATACCAGCACCCTAAACGGTAAAAATGCTGCGGCGACCAACAACAGTAAAAAAGGCTTAATGGGCGGCTTACTCGGTGGTCTTTTAGCTGGGGGGCTTTTAGCCGCTTTCTTTGGTGGTGCATTTGAAGGTATTCAATTTATGGATATCTTAATCATGGGGCTGGTGGCCTTTTTGATTTTCAAATTAATGCGCGGTTTATTGGGCGCAAAACAAGGCAGTATGAATCAGCAGCACCGCGCTCAACCGGCGTTTGGCGGTCAGAATTCACCAAAGTTTGAACAACATAACTTTGAGCAGCCACAATCAATGCAAACCGGTGGTATTGGCTTTGGTGCAGCGACTGATGTCCCGCACAACTTTACCTCAGGGTTTGACCAAGCTGCGTTTATCAATGGTGCACGTGAACACTATCGCATTATTCAAGGCGCTTGGAACCACAACCAACTCGATACGATTGAAGAATATGTATCGGCCAGTTTATTCGCAGAGCTAAAAGAAGAACGCGCGAAACTAGGCGGTGAGCAACATACCGACGTTATGTACGTTGACGCGGAAATTGTTCGTGCTGATCACGATGCCAATAAGGCGCAAATCAGTTTGCAATTTAGCGGACGTTATCGCGATGCGGTTGAAAATGTCGAAGAAGATATTACCGATGTTTGGCATTTAGAGCGCGATCTGACACAATCCAATGCCCCTTGGTTGATTGTTGGTATTCAAGCGTAATCATACCATGATTGGATGATCGCCGACGAGCGGTTATCTTCAGATAATGATGAAGCCTCGCGGTGATGCGAGGCTTTTTTTTGATCTTGGTGATGTATTGACTTGTTCTTTTGGTTACAGCAAGCGGCTTATACCAATCTGATTAAGTATGTGGTCAAGGAGAGCGCAGGAAAAAAGCATAAGACCAAGACAACCATTTTGCTTATCAAAACAGGAATCCTTGTCGTTATCTACCAGTGATGTTCTTCGCGACATAATTTAGCAAGGTATAGACGAAAAAAAACCAGCTCATAATGAACTGGTTTTTTTGTATGGTGGAGGGGGACGGATTCGAACCATCGAAGGCAGTGCCGGCAGATTTACAGTCTGCTCCCTTTGGCC
>JBFGYW010000018.1:0-29708 GCA_041587235.1 Vibrio sp. | reverse complement strand
GGCACCCGCAAAGGCCCCGGTAAACCAGCCGTAGTGATAAAACCAAGTTAAAACGTCAAAACTGATCGCCACAAAGGTACACGCCATCGGGATCAAAAAGGCAAACATGCCGATCCAATTCACACTCGGGTGCGCGCCTTCTTGATACAGAGCAATGACATTAAGCGACTGTTTTTTGATGAGGAAATAATCGACAATCATAATGCCGGCAATCGGCCCGAGTAAGCTCGAATACCCGAGTAGCCAATTGGATAAAGTCGATTCGATACTGATATCGGACTCGATCCAACCGAGCTTTTTCATTAACTCCCAACTCATCAATATCAGGCCAAGTAAGCCCGTCATCAACACGCCTTTAGTGTGGTTGATGTAGGCTGGAGCAATGTTCTGAAAATCGTTAGTTGGCGACACCACATTGGCAGCGGTATTGGTGGACAGCGTCGCGACAATGATTAACAACATGGCAATCGCCACCCCGATTGGGCTGTCAATTTGACCTATCATGGTGACCGGGTCTGAAATCACTTGACCAAATAAAGGCTCAGAAGCCGCCGTCAGCACAACGCCTAATGCCGCGAACATAAACATGGTGAGCGGCAAACCGATAATTTGACCCACTATCTGATCTTTTTGCGTTTTCGCGTAACGGCTAAAGTCAGGAATGTTAAGTGACAAGGTCGCCCAAAAGCCAACCATGGCCGTCAAACCAGACAAAAAGTAAGTCCATAAACCGGCGTCGGCAGGTCGATTCGCTGGCGTGGCCAAAATCTCGGTGTAAGAGACTTTATCACTGGCCCAAAACAGCAAACCCAATGCGACCGCAAACAAAATAGGCGCCGACAAGGTTTCAAGCCATTTGATTGAGTTCGCGCCTTTGATCACCACAAGAATGTTCAGTGCCCAAAACAGGAAAAAACCAATCACTTCACCGGTGCCGCCTAAGCTCGCCCAACTCGAAGATATTTCCGATAAAAACAAGTGTATCGCTAACCCGCCAAACATGGTTTGAATGCCAAACCAGCCGCAGGCGACAAAACCGCGAATCAAACACGGAATATTTGACCCTTTGATACCAAAAGAAGAACGCAGCAAAATGGGGAAAGGGATGCCGTATTTTGTGCCGGCCATCGCATTGAGGGTCAACGGGATTAGCACCACAATATTGGCAATTAAAATGGTAACCAGCGCTTCGGTTACCGATAAACCAAAGTAGGCGGTTAATACCCCACCGAGGGTATAAGCTGGGACACAAATCGCCATTCCGACCCACAAAGCGGCAATATTCCATTTATTCCATGTGCGCTCTTTGACCTTAGTCGGCGCTAAATCCTGGTTGAAATTTTTACTTTGCTCGAGATCGCTGCCGATGTCTAATTCATAGAAATCACCGACCTTATTCATTTCCGTCTTCATTATTACGTCCTCATTCCTTTGATGACTGTGTGTAATGGTAACCTTGGTTGTTTATCGCTTAATCTTGTTCCGATTCTGTTGGGGTGAGCGGTTGATATTCATAACGAATAAACCACATCATGCATTCACCATCGTACATCGCACTCCTCCTTGACATTGATGCGTTTACTTTCAGCATGTAACCTTGTTGATACCCAAAACCAATATATTAATACAGTTCGTGATACTGGCGATTAAAGTAGACCAGATTGGACGTGTCTTTGTGATTGGCAACGCCGAGGATGTCACAAATTAAAATCACGTGCGTCCCAGAATCGAGCCGCTGGCTAATTTGACAATCAAATGCGTGATTACACCCTTCAATCACCGGCGACCCGGAAATAAAAGCTTGCCAATCAACGGATTCAAAGCGCTCTTGTTGGGTTAATTTACCGGCAAACAAGCCGGAAATTGCCGCCTGCTGAGCCGAAAGGGTATTCACACACAAGTGAGTCGCGTTTTTAAAGGTCTCGAACACCGACGAATTTCGATTGAGGCACACCAATAAACTCGGTGGCGTATCACTGACACTGGTCACTGCGGTGGCGGTAAAACCGGCGTATTGGCCATCGACGCAGGTGGTGATCACATTCACCGCTGAGCCTAAACAAGCCATGCCATTTTTAAACGCCTCTACCCCTTGGGCATGATCACTCGAAAAATCAATCCAAGTCATCGCTTCACTGGGTTGTGCGGTTTTGATTGCGGTTTGGTTGCTATTCATAAAAACAGGCCTCATCGATAGAAAGTCTTGGCAAGCGGTCGTACACTTTGCTCGCATCCCCGTAACCTAGGTTGATCAGTAGATTCACTTGCCACTGACCGTCGGCAAAAAAGGTCTTATTAACCGCATCGACATCAAAACCCGATAACGGCCCCGTATCTAAGCCCATTGCCCTTGCTGCCATGATCATATACGCCGCTTGCATCGAGCTGTTTCTCATTGCCGTTTCTTTGGCAAAGTCTTCGCTTGAGGTAAACCAGCTTTTGGCGTCACCGTGAGGGAAGAGCTTAGGTAAGGCGTCGTAAAATTGCTTATCGAAAGCAACAATGACGGTCACCGGCGCTGTCATGGTTTTCTCCAAATTGCCTTTCGACAAACAAGGCGCTAACTTTTCCTTTCCTTCTTTGGAGGTAATAAACACAAAACGCGCCGGACAACAGTTGGCCGAGGTTGGGCCCAGGGCCGTCAAACGGTACAGCTCTTCAATTTGCGCCTGTGTGACGGGCTTGTCTAACCAGCCATTTTGCGTTCTCGCGTTATCAAACAATTGGTCGATCATTGCTGACATCATCCTTCCTTGTGATTTCATTAGGGTTAGTGAATTTGCTGTTGATAAAAGTCATCGAGCAGTGCATTAAACTGCGTTACTCGGGTTAGATTACACGCATGACCCCCGTGGTTCATTTCGAACAACTGCGCATTGTCCAGTTGTTCAAACAATTGCGCCGAGCAAGAAAACGGCACGAGTAAATCATCCAAACTCACGATCACCGCCGTGGGGGTTTTTATCGCGCTCAATTTATCTCGCCCATCGTATTGCTCAGCGGCCTTTATCCTCTTTTTCAGATTGTCGGTATCAATGTCGGCCTTGAGCAAATGCGCCAGCTCTTGATCTAATTCGGCCCGGTGTTCTTTCATCCATTGCGCGGGGTAAAGAAATAACGGTTGCGCCTTGAGATACATTTCTAACCCAGTGTTAACTAAGATCGACTTGCGAATTTCAAAACAGCGCTTGGTGTGCGCATCGGTTTTATCCCACGCATTGACCAACACCAAACTGGCCAGCTTTTCTGGTGCCATGGCCGCAGCCTCTAAACCGATTAAGCCGCCAATAGCATGGCCAATAAAATGAACCGGACCTTGGTTTACGTCGTCGATCAGCTCGAGGACATCCTGTGCCATATCCTCAATGTGGTAATCGTCTGGCAAACTGGCTTTGCTGCGACCAGTGCCAAGGTGATCGTAAACCACCACATTAAAATTTTTCTGTAATGAGGCGACCTGAGGTTGCCAATACAAGTGTGAGCCGCCCAAACCAGAGGACAGGATCACTGTCCCCTTTGCGGTTTCTATTGAGGGGTACGTTTGATAAAACACCATGCCAACCCCTCGTGGTTATTTCACGCCAACATGAGCGATAGTGGCAATTTCAATTAAGGCTTCTTCTTTGACTAAGCCACACTGAATGCAATAACGCGCCGGCTTATCGCCCGGGAAAAACTCGGCATACACTTGGTTGATACTGGCGTAGTCTTGCCAGTCTTTAATCATGATCATATTAAAAGTGACATCGTCCATGGTGCCGCCCGCTTCCACCACCACACTTTGAATGGTTTCGAGCACATGGCGAGTTTGCGCGGCGGCATCCCCCGGGTAAACCACGTTATTTTCACTGTCGAACGGTAGCGTTCCTGAAACATAGACCACGCCATCAGCTAAGGTGCCGGGAACAAACGGGGCGATAGGGGTACTGGTGCCTGCTGGCATAACAACTTGTTTTGGCATTGATTACTCTCCTTGTTGAGCGATAGCCGTAACGTAATCATCGACTGTCGCAACCCATCCAAAAAAGGTTTTAATGTTGTTGAGCGCTTCATCATGGGCGCTACGTGGGCCGGCCTGATACGTTGCATCAGAAAGCGCCAGGCCGAAATACTCGAGGTGAAATCCATCTCTTAAGGTCGATTCCACACAGACATTGGTCGCGATACCGGTAAACACGAGGTTGCGAATACCACGCGAACGCAACATGGTGTCGAGATTGGTATTAAAAAAACCGCTATAACGCGTTTTGGGGATCACCCAATCCTCTTCCTTGGGCGTTAACTGATCGACCAGTTGGTAATCCCAGCCGCCTTTGGATAAAAATTGCCCTTCTAGCTCCGGCTTTTTTCGCATCGTCTTTAACGCATTCGACTTATGCCAGTTTGGCGATCCTTTCCCCCCGGCTTCTTGATAGCCTTTGTCCCAACCGTTTTGTAAAAAGACCACTTGAATGCCCGCCTGACGAGAAGCTTCAATCACCGTATTGATATTTTCAATCACCGGGCCAGTGTGATCGACATTAAAGCCCGCCAAATCAAGGTAGCCACCAATGGTGGAATACGCATTTTGCATGTCGACGACAATCAAGGCCGTTTCGCTTGGTTTAATGGCCAAATTTTCCGGTTGAGCACGAACCACCACAGAGTCATCGACACCAGATTCTAGGGCATAACCTGAAACACTCTCTGCGATCATGCGGCGTACTCCCCTTCAATGGTCACGTGTTGACGACTTTTCATTAATGGCTGAATGCGTTCGCCAAAGTTGGTGACGCCTTCGACAAAGTCGTCAAAGGTCAATAACACACCGCCGGTGCCTGGCACACTGTCGACTTCATCGAGTAATCGCGCCACCGTTTCATAAGAACCAACCAAGGTCCCCATGTTGATGTTGACGGCAGAGGTCGGATCCGACATCTGGCGCACATTGGTATCGGTGCCCGACTTTTTATCGGCCGCCGCTTGATCGCTAAGCCACTGCAAGGCTTCTTCGTCTTTGCCTTCTTTATAGCTTTCCCATTTTGCTCGTGCCGCTTCGTCGGTTTCATCGGCGATGATCATAAAGAGCACAAACGAGGTCACATCGCGACCGGTTTTCTCGGTCGCTTTGGCCAAACGTTCGGTCGCAGGTGCAAACGCTGTCGGGGTGTTTACGCCTTTGCCAAACACAAAATTGTAATCGGCATACTCGGCAGAAAACGCCATGCCCGCATCGCTAGAGCCAGCACAAATGATGTTCATTCTCTGCGACGGTTTCGGACTCACACGACAATCGTTCATCGTGAAGTGTTCGCCTTTAAAATCGGAAACACCGGTATCCCAAAGATCGCGCAGGACTTGCGCATACTCTGACAAGTAGTTGTAACGGGTTGAGAAAAACTCATCGCCTGGCCACATGCCCATTTGGCTGTATTCCGGTTTTTGCCAGCCCGTCACCAAGTTGACACCAAAACGGCCGTGAGAAATAGAGTCAATGGTCGACGCCATACGCGCCACAATCGCTGGCGGCAGAGTTAAAGTTGCCGCGGTGGCGTAGAGCTTGATTTTAGAGGTCGCCGCTGCCAGACCGGCCATCAGCGTAAAGGATTCTAAATTGTGATCCCAAAATTCGGTCTTACCACCAAAGCCGCGAAGCTTGATCATAGAAAGCGCAAAGTCCATTCCATAGTGCTCTGCTCTTAACACCACTTCTTTATTGAGATCAAAAGTAGGCATGTATTGCGGCGCATTTTCCGAGATGAGCCAGCCATTGTTTCCGATTGGAATAAAAACACCGATTTGCATATAAACTCCTTAAGTCCATTTTTGTCATTTATTGCTTGCAATGATCTATATCAATCTTTGTGCCACTTTTTAAAAAACATTAAATATCAATTATTTAAATAAAACAATCAGTCTAATTTAGACCATATGGTCCACAAATATTGAACAAAAAAGGTGCAAAGAGCACCATGAGAGAGCAAAAAATGCACAGTATTAGGAAGGAGAAGAAGGCAAGAAAAATGCCTTAAGCACGAGGCTCAGGCATCACACCGCTAAAAATCATCGATTGGATTTCACGGCAGGTCGACTCAAAAAATCGTTTGTCTGACAGGTTTTTACCAGTAATCGCTTGGATTTGAACTTGGAAGTCGGCGTAGTGCTGGGTGGTTGACCAGATCATAAAAATCAAATGCACGGGCTCAATGGGTTTTAATTTGCCCTGCTCCATCCACAAGTTCATTACCGCGGTTTTTTCTTTGATTAGGCTTTTTAAAGGCCCCGACAAGTAATCACCAAAAATAGGCGCCCCTTGCATGATTTCAAAACAAAATAATTTCGACGCTTCGGGTTGGTCTCGAGATAATTCCAGCTTTAAGCGAATATAATTCGACAAAGCCTGATAAGGGTCTTCATCCACATCAAAGCCCCGAATCGGAGCGAGCCAATCGGTGAGGATATTTTCTAAAATTTTAAGGTAGAGGGCTTCTTTGCTTTTGAAATAATAAAAGAGATTGGCTTTAGAAATATCGGCTTCTTGAACGATTTGCTCTATCGTCGTGCCGTAATAACCATAACGAGAAAAGACTTTCAGCGCAGACGTCAAAATATGATTTTGCTTATTGATATAATTTTGTCGGCGGCGATTGTTGGTTGGCGCCGCCTTGACCACTCTTTCCATCGACGCATCGTTGAGGTCGAGACTATTTAATCCATCAGATTTACTCATCAAAAACCCTTCACATCCTACAATAAGGTTGGCGTTAAGATTAACATTACCGTCGCAATAATTCGACCAAGCGGGTCAAGTAATTGCCAACAACCTCTGTATTTATGCGAGCAAAATACTGAATAATGAAGCGCTTGCCTCACCGCTATCCATCCTACTTTGAAACCGGCACCGATTTTGATTGCTGCTCTCTAATGGGCTATGTGTTATATGAAGGGGTACTTCACAGCTGGCCGGTGATAAAAAAACAGGCGATAACCAATGCCATCGCCTTGAGTTTATCTTTGTGTCATGCTTCGAAATCGCCATAAACCGCCATTATTATTAACTTAAGTGCGCGCCCCAAGCGCGCCTTAGAGCCTGAGACTGACGCTATACCAGATCAAAAATAAGCACTTGAACCGGGTCTTCACCAAGCTGCTGGTAATCAATCGTATTGGTTGAGCTTATCTTTGCGCCGTCCCCAGACGATAACCTTTGTTGGTCTATCTCAAGCATCCCTTTGACCACATGCACATAGTAGTGTCGATGAGGCTTCACAGACTGTTGATAGTGCTGCCCATTTGTTAAGTACAACTGATGTATCCAAGCGTCCTGTCTCAGTGTTAATGGCGCATCGGAGTTCTTCGGCCCGGCGATGACGGTCAATCCCTCCGACACCGAAAAGGCTTGTTGCTGATAGCTCGGCTCACTGCCAAACTCATTCGGTTCAATCCAAATTTGTAAAAAGTGCACAGGCGCTTGGTGAGAGGCATTGTACTCACTGTGGTAAATCCCTTTGCCTGCACTCATGACCTGAAATTCACCGGCGGGTAAAAGCTGCTCGTGACCTTGACTGTCCCGGTGCTTGAGTGCCCCAGCAATGACATAACTGATGATCTCCATATTTTTGTGACCATGAGTGTCAAACCCTGCCTCTGGGGCGACATGGTCTTCGTTGATCACTCTCAGTGAAGAAAACCCCATGTGATTAGGATCGTAATATTGCCCAAACGAAAAGCTGTGACGGCTTTTTAACCAACCAAAATCCCCTACCCCTCGCTGCTGTGATGGCCGAATGATCATCATCATACCCTCCTCAATAAGTTAAACGTTGGTGAATAACGCGATCCAAAGACCAAGCCCCTGCGCCAGAAAAGACCAGTGACAATGTGGCGGCAAACAGCGCTAAAGCAAATTCGTAGCCGTTATTACTAATAAACAAACCGTGTTCAAAATGGACCGAAAAAATAGCGATGAGCATAGTAAACGCACCGACCAAAGCCGCGGGACGAGTCAAAAGGCCCAGTAATAATGCCAAACCACCAAAAAATTCTGCGCTGCCAGCAAGCGCCGCCATCACAATACCGGGGGACAGACCTATAGAGTCCATCCATTGACCTGTGCCTGCTAAGCCATAGCCGCCAAACCAAGCAAACAACTTTTGACTACCATGAGCCATCAGAATCACCGCAACGGGGACACGCAGTAACAAAGCACTGATTTGGTTATCGGTGATCATCATTCTTTTTAGTAACACTTTCATCGAATTTTTCCTTATCATTGTCAACGTCAATCAGCCTATTGCTGACTGGTATGAAGCCAGTGTAAAGGAAAAATTTTTCGACATAAGCAGGAGAAACAAAACAAGATGTTCTATTTATTTGAACGTTTTTAAACGTCAATATGGACATCTCTGGCGATCATGATAACTTCATTGGCAGAATAAAGATCGGTTAAAACGCTCTCAACCTTTGCCCCAAGTGTCTTTTGATACAGGGACTGGGCTTGGTTGTCTTGACGTGTGGTCACCATAATGTGTTTTATCTTCGCCCCGCGCTGGTTGAGCACTTTTTCAACCTGAGGTAAGGATTGCTCAATCAATGTCGTGGCAACACCTTGGCTGCGATAGGCTTGGCTGACGGCCAACTGCTCAAGCTCTAATACCACGTTTTGACGAAAGCCACTTTTTTGATTCCAAATAATGTAGCCCAAGCAATGTTGCCCCCTCTTCGCCACAAATAACTGCATTCTTGGCTGTGCGTATAAACCGCAATTCAACCACAGTTCAGAATCTTGCTGGCGAACAAAAGCCTCACGGTGAATATTGGCGACTTGTTCAACATCAGCGCGGTTCATAGCAAGGATGTCCATCGTTTGTCTCACTCTATTTATATAAAAACACTACGAATCCTAAACACACTTTGTCTGTAAAGCGAGCACGCAAAAAAATGCCGAGCACAAGCTCGGCATTCACACTTTAAAAGACTTGGGTTATCCGATTAAAGATTGACGCCCAAGGCTTTCACTGTCGCCATATTAATGTATTCATCTGTAGGTAAATCATTATCGGCCTGGAAGTCGTTAACCGCATTCATCGTCAGTTGTCCAATCGCGCCATCAATTGGGCCAGGGTTATACCCTTTATCCGCTAATGCCGTTTGAATATCCATGATCGTGGTGGTGGTCATATTGGTGTCACACAAGATTGAACGCCATTCCATGTAGCCTGGTTTATCCACTTTCTTAAGGTTGACTTGCTCAAACTCGGCCGGAATTTCAATGCGATTTTCTTGAGCGGCAGAAATAAGCTTGGTCACTTTCACGGTTGAATATTCAGCAGGAATATCGACGCGCTGCGTTGAAGCTTGTTGTGTCACAATACGACGCTTAACGGTTTCATATTGAGCAGGTGTTTCTGTTAAACAAATCTTATTGCCAGTACGCGTGCTAGATGGGTGTTCGTGATTGTGAATTTCATGCCAAACGAAGCCGACATCAGAAACCTTTTTCGTCACTGAAATATTTTTGTACTGAGCCGGAACCGGGGTGCGAACTTCGCGGGCTTCTGAGACCAGCTCTTGCACTTTAACGGTTTTATATTCAGCGGGAACTTCGATCGTTTGTGTCGTCGCTGGAGAAACGAGCACGCGCTTAGAAACGGTTTTATAAGTGGTTGGTACTTCAACTAAACACATGATTTCGCCGGTGGCTTCATCAATTTTCTGAATCGGACCTGTGCCTTTTTTCCACACGGTATGCGCTGGTACATCAACCACTTGCTCGGTAACCGTTTCATATTTTGCCGGCACTTGTTCAATGCGGGTACTGGCTTCTTTTACTAACACTTGTTTCTCAACCCAACGGTACTCAGCAGGGATGGTTTCAACCGTTTCATAACCCTCACTGACTAAGACTGACTCGTCTTGTTGCTCGAATTTGGCCGGTACGTAATGCTCGTGGAAACACATGCCTGGCGTGGCGGCATCTAAGTCGATACCGTGTGCTGCTGCCGCTTGTAATACTTCAGCGCTGGCTGGCGCACTGCCTTTTCTTAAGTCAGTTAACCACTGAGTGCTGGCTTCTTTGACCAGCTTTTGTTCGGTGACAAAATCGTATTGGGCCGGTACGGCGACCATTTTGTAGCTGGCCGGCTGGACTAATACTCGCTCTTCAACCGTATCGTATTGGGCCGGGACAATTTCAACTCTTTCACTCGCATCTTTCACCTGAATGGTTTCGGTATAGCTTTGATAGGTTGGTTCAACCCACACACGGGCATAACACTCGCCAGATTGTGCGTTCGGTGGCAGTAAAGGCCCTGATGTATCAAGAGCGCTGACTTGAGTCGGTGTCTGATTTTGTGCACGCAGCAAGGCCTCTTGCGCTTGTGCTTCACGTTGTGCGACCGCCTTTTCACGTTCGAGCAAGGCATTGTTGCGCTGCTCTAATTCAGCGGCGCTGTACTCTGAGGTTTGTGTCGGTGACACAGAACTACACGCACTGAGCAAAATGGCCGCCGTGAGCGCACTTAATTTAATCATTGGTTGAACCTTGTTATCCATAACCCCTCCAAAAGGAAAAAAATATTATTAAATCTCGATGAATACCCACCTATCCGATTCATCATTGATATGAAATATAGTCGAGATATCTGATATTTTTCCTTAAAAGAGTCAAAAAGATGACGCAGCTCGTCATTAATATTCAAAGCTGAGTAGTCAATAACGTTTTTGAATCAACGCAACAATAGAGATCACGAAAAATAATCGACTTATTCGCTCTTATATTAAAAAAGTGATAGGCGAGCAAAATAGCCAGTCCATTTCCACTCTGCCACTAAAGTCTTATAGCTCAATTGTCCTTATTCTGTTCATACTATTTTTCAACCTCAAATTGGGTATTGTGTATGATTATTTCCTCTTCTAAAGACTATCAACTCGCGGCGAAGCGGCGCCTTCCTCCTTTTCTTTACCACTATATTGAAGGGGGGGCTTACGCCGAGCATACCTTGGCAAAAAATAGTGAGGATTTACAACACATCTACTTGAAGCAACGCGTACTTAAAGATATGTCTTCTCTCGATATATCAACAACTCTATTTGGCGAGTCGTTTTCCATGCCCATCGCCCTGGCCCCAGTTGGACTGACCGGCATGTACGCTCGCCGCGGCGAAGTGCAAGCCGCGAGGGCAGCAGAAAAAAAGGGCATCCCATTCACTTTATCTACCGTATCGGTATGCCCGATTGCAGAAGTGACTCAAGCCATAGAACGCCCAATGTGGTTTCAGCTCTATGTGTTAAAAGACCGCGGATTTATGAAAGCGGTGCTCGAGCGGGCAAAAGCCAATGGCGTCTCGACACTGGTCTTTACAGTCGATATGCCGGTGCCCGGGGCACGGTATCGAGATAAACACAGTGGTATGAGTGGCTCATATGCACCAATGCGCCGCTTGATACAAAGTGTTTGCCACCCTCGGTGGGCATTTGACGTCGGAATCATGGGTAAACCGCACGATCTTGGCAATATTTCCGCCTATCGGCAAACCCCGACGGCACTGGCCGATTACATCGGTTGGCTCGGCAAAAATTTTGACCCTTCTATCAGTTGGCAAGATTTAGAATGGATAAGAGACTTCTGGCAAGGACCGATGATCATCAAAGGAATACTCGACCCACAAGACGCCAAAGACGCGGTAAGATTTGGTGCCGATGGCATCGTCGTCTCCAATCACGGCGGACGTCAACTCGATGGGGTACTGTCGACGGCTCATGCTCTGCCCAGGATCGCCGAGTGCGTCAAGAATGACCTGGCCATTTTCGTCGATTCGGGCATTCGATCTGGTTTAGATGTGGTAAAAATGCTCGCACTCGGTGCCGATTGCACTTTACTCGGACGGGCGTTCATTTATGCTCTGGCGGCTCAAGGCCAAGTTGGGGTTGAAAATTTACTGGATATCTTCGAACAAGAAATACGAGTCGCGATGACATTAACCGGCACTAAAAACATTCATAATTTCAACCAACAATCACTGGTTTAACGTCGTATATCTCTACCAAAATTCTCTGTTTTTCTTACGGTCAAATCTATTACGCCGTTGATTCTCCATCAACGGCGTGGTTGTTTTAATGTCAGTTAATGACAAATCATGACACTCTCACCGCTTCACGACATCACCGTCGCTCTTTTTTCATTTGGCAGCCAAAAAGAAATCACAAAGGTTGCGACCAGGAAGGCAAAAGAGACCCACAAACAGGCGACAAAGCCCCATTCTTGGAATACCCAGCCAGAGAGCACAGTACCAATCAAACGCCCCATTGCATTGGCCATGTAATAAAAGCCTACGTCCATCGACACGCCATCGCCTTTGGCGTAGCTCACAATCAGATACGAGTGCAAGGAAGAATTAACAGCAAACACGGCGCCAAAAATTAATAGCCCAACAATGATGACGACCTCTGGATGCCAATTTTGCTGTACGGCATAGGCAATCACCCCAGTGACAACAGAAAGCAACAAGGACCATAAAATAGCCGCTTTGCCATCTGGCGCCGAGTCTTTCGTTCGGCCCGTGATTTTGGGCGCGATTCCCTGAACAAAACCATAACCAATCACCCACAGCGCCAAAAAGCCGCCAACCATGCTGTGATCCCAACCAAACACTGACCCCAAATAGATCGGCAGAGCAATCACAAACCACACATCGCGGGCACCAAATAAAAACAGACGCGCCGCAGACAAGATGTTAACACTGCGCGACTTAGAAAAAATTTCAGAAAATTTTGGTTTCGTTTTGGCCTTGCCCAAATCTGATTTGAGTCCCATGACACTGCCGATAAAGACAAAGACTAATACAAAAGCCATGGCCGCAACGGCATACTGGAAGCCGATGGTCGCCAGCAATGCACCGCCAATAAAGAAACCCACCCCTTTTAAGGCGTTTTTTGAGCCGGTTAAAATGGCAATCCATTTGTACAAGGCCCCTTGCGCATTTTCGGGGACCAAGGTTTTGATCGAGCTCTTGGCACTCATTTTATTGAGGTCTTTGGCGATACCCGACAGCGCCTGAGCGGCCATGACCCAAGGTATCGTCAACCAAGCCGGTGGCAGGGCCAGCATGGCCAGGGCAAAGATTTGCATCGCCAAACCAACATTCATGGTCCGATTTAACCCCAAACGCGCTCCGAGCCATCCGCCGATCAAGTTGGTAACGACGCCAAAAAATTCGTAAAAAAGGAACAATGAGGCAATTTCTAACGTGCTGTAGCCCAAGTCGTAGAAATACAGCACAATCAACATGCGCAAAGCGCCATCGGTGATAGTAAAGTTCCAGTAGTTGAACGTAACTAGCATGTATTGACGAACACTGGCACTGAGTTGAGAAAGCATAAATGTACTCGCTAAATCAAATAGAGCCACAAGCGTGGCTCTTTAAAACACTTATTGTTGCGCCACTTGCTGAATATAAGTGACTTGATCTTGTTTGGTAAACGCCCCTGGTCTGAGGGCTTGTACTTGAGTGATGATCTCATCAAGTTGCCACCCTTTTTCCAACAGCAAATGGGCGGCAAGCAAACCAGTACGACCAGAGCCTCCCATGCAGTGCATCGCGATCTTTTCGCCTTTTTCCAAGGCCGCTTCAAGGGTTGGCATCATGGCTTGCCATTGCGCTTGAAACTCAGCGCCAGGAGCTTTGTCATCTTCGATCGGCGCGTGACACCAGGTCATACCCGCTTGTTCGACCACTTGCGGTAAATCACCAACGGATTTTGCGTCCATCTCTTGTTGACTCAAAGCCGTCACAACCACGCTCACGCCTTGCGCTTTTAACTGAGCGACGCTGTCGACTAAGGCTAATTCTTTGGTGCCAGGGCAAGGGGTTAAAATCAATGCCGCTTGATTTTCTAATGGCAGTTCCCAAGTAGGATGTGTCATGTTGTTATTCCTTATGCCTGACCAACTTTGCGAACTAACTCAGCCGTGCGCGTTGCATAGCCCATTTCGTTGTCGTACCACGCATAGATTTTGACCATGCGCTTGCCGACAACCATAGTCGATTGCGCATCAACGATGGTAGAACGCTGATCGCCTTTATAATCAATTGAAACCAAAGGACGAGCTTCAAAACCAAGAATGCCTTTAAGTTCGTTTTCTGATGCTTCTTTGAGCAGTGCGTTGACTTCTTCTACGCTGGTGTCTTGCTTAACATCAAAAATAATATCGGTAAGCGAAGCGTTCGCCAAAGGAACGCGAACGGCATGACCGTTAATTTTACCGGCAAGCTCAGGGAAAATTTCAACAATCGCTTTTGCAGACCCGGTGGTGGTTGGGATAAGGCTCATACCACATGCGCGGGCACGGCGAAGATCTTTATGAGGCGCATCCAAAATGGTTTGCGTGTTGGTCAAATCGTGGATCGTGGTGAAAGCCGATTGCTCAATGCCCAATTTTTCGTGAATCACTTTCACAACCGGGGCGATACAGTTTGTTGTACAAGACGCGGCAGTGACAATACGATGTTGTGCTGGGTCAAAAATCGCATCGTTGACACCCACTACGATGTTGGCGATGCCCTCTTCTTTAACCGGAGCCGAAACCACAACGCGTTTGACACCTTGAGCGAGGTATTTGTTTAAAAATTCGGATTTGCGGTGTTTACCTGTTGCTTCAATCACCACATCGCAGTTTGACCAATCAACGGCATCGATGTCTTTTTGTTGCGTGGTCGCGATCACGTTACCATCGATGATCATACTGTTGCCATCGCTGGTCACTTCGTGGTGCCAACGGCCTTGAACTGAGTCGAACTCCAATAAATGCGCTAACGTAGCCGCGTCACCAGCGACATCGTTGATTTGAACGAATTCGACTTCTGGCCAATCAAATGACGCTCTTAACGCCAAACGACCAATACGACCAAAACCATTAATTCCGACTTTAATAGACATGTAATTTTCCTCTACGCACAGCAATTATCTTGCTGCTTTATTTGTGCTAAACGTTGAATATCTTGTTGGTATTGTGCGGTTAAACATTGAGAGTTGACCAAATCTTCAATTTGACGGCGCATCCAACCGGGCAAATCATCCGCCAAGCGATAAAACACCCAAAGCCCCTCACGGGTATCAAGCACAACACCACTCGAACGCAACAGCGCTAAGTGACGAGACACTTTTGGCTGACTTTCATCTAAGGCCTTTGCTATCTCACCCACACAGACCTGCTCTTCTCTGGCGATCAGCAACAAACATCTCACCCGAGTTTCATCTGACAATAATTTAAAAAATTGATGAGGTAGCATAATCAATCTCTCCACATTCGTATATACATATATAGTATCAACCATGGGTATCTTGTCAAACGAAAATTAATCACAGATGAATATTAAATCGGGAAGTAAAATAACTAATGTGACTTTGTAGCTGCTGTGTTGCACTTTGATCACTGTCTATCTGCCAATAGACATTTTTTTGATAAGCACTTTTATGCTTGTTGAAGTGGTTCATCGCGCAATTGATATCAATCACATAATCGTAAGCCGGCTCATCGACGAACGAAGGCTCGAGATAGGTGTAACCAAAATAACCCAATCGCTCCAAAGACTGACAACACTGCGGATCACGGCAAGTAGAGCCATCAAACCGAATGTCGTACCTATCCCCCGCTTTTTCAAACAACAATTGCGCCGCGATGCAAGCCAGTTCTGGCTGAGGTGAACTAATAAGGTAAACCGTTCTCTTATCCGACATTGCTAAGCTCCTATACGATACATTGGCAATATTTCATTTCTATTAATAAGGTCGCTTCTCTATAAACCCTAAATCAAAAATCACGAACTGTATATATGAATAAGTGAATATGTGGATCTGTTAATTAAATTGTCATATTCCTTTTGTAAGGTGAGTTTCGAGTTAATTAATGACACACAAAATGGAGAAATGTCATGAAACACACTTTAACTGCCGCGCTTGTTGGTGCTGCTCTGTTTTCTGTAGCAAATAGCGCTAGCGCTCGTGATTTAGTAAAAATCGATGGGTCAAGTACTGTTTTTCCTATCACTGAGGCGGTTGCTGAAGAGTTCCAAATTGCGGAAAAAGGCAAAACCATGGTAACCGTGGGAATTTCAGGTACCGGGGGTGGCTTTAAAAAATTCTGCCGTGGTGAAACCGACATTTCTGATGCATCACGCCCAATTAAAGATTCAGAGCGCAAACTGTGTGCTGAAAACGGTGTTGAATTCATCGAACTACCCGCGGCACTTGATGCCCTGACCGTGGTGGTTAACCCAGACAATGACTGGGCAAAGCAGTTGACAATTAAAGAGCTGCAAAAAGCTTGGGAACCGGCGGCACAAGGAAAAATCACGTCTTGGAACCAGTTAAACCCGAACTTCCCTGATCAACCGCTAAAACTGTTTGGCCCAGGGACCGATTCTGGTACTTACGATTACTTCGTTGAAGCGGTTGTCGATGGCAAATCAAGCCGTGGTGATTACACCGCAAGTGAAGATGACAATATCATCGTGCAAGGCATTGCCAACGACAAAAATGGCCTTGGCTACTTTGGTCTTGCTTATTACGAAGAAAACAAAGACAAGCTAAAAGCCGTGCCAATCAGCTGGAAAGGCGGCGAAGCGGTCGCTCCTAGCCTAGAAACGGCTAAAAATGCAACCTATCAACCTCTTTCTCGCCCTATCTTTATCTACGTAAGCAAAAAGTCAGCGGACGAAAAACCCTATGTTGACCGTTTCGTTAAGTTTTACATGGACGAGCATAAAGCGCCTGAGCTAGTCAAAGAAGTGGGTTACGTTCCACTGCCTGAACAAGCTTACAAACAAGCGCAAAAGAACTTCGAAATGCGTCGTACTGGTACTGTTTTCCACGGTGCTGAAATCGGTGTTGGTATCGAAGAGCTACTAAAACGCGAGCCAAAATAATTGCCCTTTTCGCGTTATTGAACGAAGAGGGCCAACGCCCTCTTTTGCTGTTTTTTTCGAGAAGAAATTATGAATCAAATACAATCCTCCCCCGTCAATATGAGAGCCAGTGAGGCCTTTTTAAAACGCCGCGCGTTTTGGAATAATGTTAGCCGCACGTTATTAATGCTCGCGGCGTTTGCTTCCGTGTTTGTCACATTAGGCATCGTTTATGTATTGGTTTCTGAGTCACTGCCCTTTTTCAAACACGTTGCCCTCAGTGACTTTTTAACCGATACCCAGTGGACTCCGATGTTTGAAAATGCCCACTTTGGTGTGATGACTCTCGTCTCAGCCACGATAACCGTTGCCGGTATTGCACTGGCGGTTGCCATTCCAGCCGGGATTGGCTTGGCCATTTACCTCAGTGAGTTTGCTTCTAATCGCGTGCGTGAAACGGTCAAACCTTTCCTTGAGCTACTCGAAGGGGTACCGACGGTTGTGTATGGTTTCTTTGCACTGTTATTTTTAACTCCCTTACTGCAAACCTTTATTCCTGGCCTTTCGGGTTTCAACCTGCTTGCGCCTGGCCTAGTGATGGGGATTATGATTTTGCCCTACACCGCGTCCGTGAGTGAAGATGCGATGCGCTCAGTGCCGATGCACTTGCGCGAAGCGGGCTATGCCCTGGGCTACTCGCGCTTTAAAGTCGCCATGCACATTGTCATTCCCGCGGCGTTATCGGGGATTACCGCGGCCTGTATTTTGGGGATGTCGCGTGCGGTCGGTGAAACCATGGTCGTCGCTATCGCCGCAGGGCAAAACCCCAACTTTGGTTTTGACCCCACAGAAGGCGCGGCAACCATTACTTCCTTTATCGTGCAAATGGCAATGGGCGATCTTCCCCATGGCACCATCGCTTATCAATCGGTTTTTGCTGCCGGCTTAATCTTATTCATTATTACGCTGATTTTTAACGTGATCGGCTTCTTCCTTCGCACTCGTTTCAGAGAGGTTTACTAATCATGTTAAGCCAAAGTTTACCGTTAGAGCGCATTGTCGATAAAAACAAACGCGCGGATAGAATTGTCGCTACCGTCGGCATTACCATTTTGCTGATCGCCTTATCCTTGCTGGTGAGTGTATTTGGCCAGCTGTTATACGAAGGTTTTCCGCGCTTATTTGATGCCAATCTGTACACCAACTTCCCTTCGCGTCACGCGGAAAAGGCCGGAATTTTATCAGCTTGGGTTGGCACCAGCTTGGTGATGTTAGTCACCGCGTGTATCGCCATTCCTTTTGGTGTCGCTGCCGGTCTGTATTTGGAAGAATACGCGCCCAAAAACTGGTTAACCAACATCATTGAAATCAATGTCAGCAACTTGGCCGGTGTCCCGTCGATTATTTATGGCTTATTGGCTTTGGGCCTGTTTATTTATGGCTTTGGTCTTGGCGAAAGCATTATTACCGCAGGTTTGGTTCTCGCGCTTTTGATTTTGCCTGTCATTATCGTTGCCACCCGTGAGGCGATTCGCAGTATTCCTCAAGAATTGCGTGAAGCGGCTTATGGCCTTGGCGCGGATCAATGGCAAACGGTACGCATGTACATTTTGCCTGCGGCTCGCCCTGGCATTTTAACCGGCACCATCGTCGGACTGGCACGTGCAATTGGCGAAGCGGCTCCGGTCATCACCATTGGCGCGTTAACCTTTATTGCCTTCTTACCGACCTCTCCGTTCCAAGGGGAATTTCCTTTTATTAACTTCGAATGGCTATCAAGCCCTTTTACCTTGATGCCAATTCAATTGTTTAACTGGGTATCACGCCCACAAGCTGAATTTCACGTTAATGCTGCAGCGACCGGCGTCGTATTAATGGCCATGACCATTATGATGAATGGTATCGCTATTTACATCCGCTACCGTCTACGCCGTAATCTAAAATAAGAGTGAACCAAATGATGACTACAACTAGTGCAAACACCATGAGCCAAACGACACCGACCGCGTCAGTCAAAACACCACAGCCTGCTATGGCGAGTGCAGCGCAAATCCAACAAGACAATTTGCGCGCCGAGGTGAAAGATCTCAACTTCTGGTACGGTGGTAAAGTCCAAGCCCTGCACGGTGTGAACTTGCCGATTGCCGACAAAAAAATCACCGCTTTGATCGGCCCGTCTGGTTGCGGTAAAAGTACCTTATTGCGCAGCTTTAACCGCATGCACGACTTATACCCAGGCAATAAATACCAAGGTGAAATTCTACTTCACCCTGGGGCAAATAATTTAATCAATATGGACCCTGGCTTGGTGCGTTTAACCGTGGGCATGGTGTTCCAAAAACCCAACCCATTCCCGAAAAGTATTTATGAAAATGTCGCGGCGGGTTTGCGCATTCGCGGGATTAAAAATAAAGCCGATATCGATGAGCGAGTCGAAACTTCACTGCGCGGCGCGGCCTTGTGGGATGAAGTCAAAGACCGCCTAAATAGCTCTGCTTTTGGCCTATCGGGAGGGCAGCAGCAGCGCTTGTGTATTGCTCGTGCGTTGGCGCCAATGCCAGACTTGTTGTTGCTCGACGAACCGACGTCAGCGCTAGATCCCATCGCTACCGCCAAAATTGAAGAGTTGCTCAGCGAGTTACACAAAGAGACGACCGTACTCATGGTGACTCACAATATGCAACAAGCTGCTCGTATTTCACATTACACAGCGTATATGCACATGGGTGAAATGATTGAGTTTGCCCCAACCGATCAACTGTTTACGACACCGAGTAAAGAGAAAACCCGTGATTATATTACCGGTCGATTTGGGTAATCTTGGCTTATGATCTCTCATACACTGAGTAACTTTGACCGAGATCTCAATGGTATTCGAACCGAGATCAATGTCATGGCTGATAATGTGCAGTTTCAGTGTCAACAAGCGCTGCAGGCCTTGTTAAACCACGACGCCTCTATTGCAGAGGCGGTTGTGGCTAAAGATGCACTGACTAATCAATCGCTCAAAAAAATCGAAGGCCACAGCACCAATGTGTTGGCCAGACAACAAGCGGTTGCCGATGATCTGCGCTTTATCTTGTGTTCGATGCGCATTGCCCCTCACCTTGAACGCATTGGTGATTACGCCAAATCGACTGCGCTCAAATCGGAGCACTTTCCAAATGGCTTACCGGCGCAGTGGCGTGAAAAACTTGAGCGTATGCAACGACACTTGCTGACCATGTTTGATCATGTCATGCAGTCGTATAACAGCAAAAATTTGGCTCAAGCTGGGGTGGTGTATGAAGGCGATGATACGTTAGATGTCTATTATCAAGACATTTACACCAGCTTAATCGACACCATTCGACAAGGGCAAGGCAGCACCACACAATGGGTAGAATTGCTGTTTATTGCCAAGAATTTTGAACGTGCGGGCGATCATATCAAAGACATCTCTCGCGATGTGCAGTTTATGATTCGCGGTAACCTCACTTAAGACTCTCTGTTTGTTCTAATAACGAACCGGCCAAAGCAGACAAGCGCTTTGGCCGGTTTTTTAATCTAAACTCAAGCGTGAGTCGATAAAGTCCAAAAAGGCCGATACCCGCCTAGACAGTGTGGTGGATTTATAGAACACCGCGTTGACTTGCTCACGATGTGAGCCCATCACTCTTTGTTCGTGAAACAAGCTCACCAGTCGGCCGGCGGCAATGTCTTGCTTGACCATAAACCCCGATAGACAAGCAATGCCATTACCCGCTAACGCCAACTGGCGCACGGTTTCGCCATTGCTTGAAATCAAGTGGGGCGGCTCATGCATCACAAAGCCCTTCAGCGGCCATTGATTGAGGACTTTGGCCCCCGATAACGCAATTAAATGATGTTGACTGAGCTGCTCGACCTCACTGGGCACCCCCGCCTTGTTTAAATAATCGGGCGAGGCAACAATATACAGTGGGCTGTACCCCAAACGCCGAGCGTGCAGTGTCGAGTCTGTTAGCTTACCGATGCGAATGGCAATGTCGGTGCGGTGTGCTAAGAGATCAACAAACCCTTCATTTGAAGTTAATTCCAGATCAATCCCTGGGTACAAGGCTTTAAACTCGGCCACTAACGGGACGATTTGGTGCAGAATAAATGGGCTCGCGGCATCGACGCGCAACCGACCTTTAGGCAGTGTTTTTTTCGCCAATAACTCTTCTTCAGCCAACGTCAAAACATCGAGCCCTGAGCGTACCCTCTCGATAAATTCTCGCCCCTCATCCGTCATTTCTACTCGCCGCGTGGTGCGGTTGAGTAAGCTGACCCCAAGTTTCGATTCAATGTGATTGACCGCGCGTGACACTTTCGCCACTTGCACATCCAGTTTGTCGGCTGCCGCTGAAAAACCGCCGCAATCCACCACGGCCAACAACATCAATAACTCATCAGAACGTGATAACACCGCGCCGCCACCCTGTCATACTCAACTTTTCATTAGCTATAATAGTTACAAAAGTGTTTTGTTATAACAACTATTTTTGACAACAATAAAGCCACGCATAATGCCCCCATTCCTTCCTAACACTTTAAGAGAGAACATTATGCCACTTGCATTATTGGCATTGACGCTAAGCGCCTTTGCTATTGGGACCACGGAATTCGTCATCGTTGGGCTGATCCCAACCATGGCCAATGACCTTAACGTCTCCTTACCCTCGGCAGGGTTATTAGTCAGCTTGTACGCATTAGGCGTGGCAGTCGGCGCTCCTGTACTCACCGCCTTAACCAGTCGCTTTCGCCGTAAACCGGTGTTATTAGCGGTCATGAGTTTGTTTGTTATCGGTAATATTGTCGCTTGGCAATCACCGAATTACCAAACCCTGATTACGGCACGTATTTTAACCGGCCTGGCCCACGGCGTGTTTTTTTCTATTGGCTCAACCATTGCGACTAGCCTAGTTGCCAAAGACAAAGCCGCGAGTGCCATTGCCATTATGTTTACCGGTTTAACCGTTGCTTTGGTGACTGGGGTGCCTTTAGGGACCTGGATCGGACAGCACTTTGGTTGGCAAACCACCTTTTTTATCGTCGCCATTTTGGGCCTGATCGCCTTAATAGGCAGCGCTATTTTGATCCCTCGTCGCCTCGCCCAGCCTAAGCCGACCCGTTTGTCATCGCAGTTAAAAGTACTGGCCGAGCCAAGATTATTACTCTTGTATTTGATCACCGCCTTTGGCTATGGCGGCACGTTTACCGCGTTTACTTACCTAGCGCCTATCTTGCAAGAGATTACCGGCTTTAGTGGTAATGCCATTAGTATCATCATGTTGGTTTATGGTGTTTCTGTCGCCGTCGGCAACATTTGGGGCGGTAAATTGGCCGATAAGTGGGGACCAGTCAAAGCCTTAACCACCATTTTCATTGGCTTGGCTGGGGTATTATTGCTATTTAACGTTACGGCTTATAACCCCGTACTTGCAGTATTGACCATTTTAATTTGGGGCGCGTTTGCCTTTGGTAATGTACCAGGGCTGCAAGTTTACGTGGTACAACTGGCGGAAAAGTATGCTCCCGATGCCGTGGATGTGGCGTCTGGCCTCAATATCGCCGCTTTCAATGTTGGTATTGCTATCGGCTCGATTGTCGGCGGCTCTGTAGTGGAGTCACTGGGCCTAATGAATACGCCTTGGATTGGTGCTATCGGTGTCTTTATCGCCTTACTGCTCACGCGATTTAGCGGCGTACTCGATAAAAAGACCCCCATGTGTACTGTCTCAAACTAGTCTGGTCCCGAAGCCAAATGAGGGTTACTTGAGAACGATAGTTACCTGAGAACAATGGTTACCTGAGGACAATGGTTACCTGAGAGCAGTGCTGAACAAAGAATAGTGACCGCCAGTCAATTTCAGGCTAGGGCGTGAGAAAGGTTTAAATACCAGCCCATAATGAAAAAAACGTGTTAGGCAGTGCTTTGCCCAACGCGTTTTTGTGACAGCGTCACTTAAGCCTTCGCACTGCGATTAGATTTCAAATGGCGCGGATAATAGTGCTTCCACTTGCTCGGCGACATTCAGTAAATGCTCATCACAACCGTTGGCCATAGTAAGCATCAAACCTGAAGATAAGTTGCTTGCGATCATAGGCAATGACACACTGCAGGCATCGGCGACATTGGCGACACTGGTGTTACGCAAACACATCAAATTGAGTTCGTTATACCCTTGCTCAGATTCCAAATCGGCAAACTTAGGCGCGTTAATCGCCACCGTCGGCATCAACAAGACCTTATCTTTAAACTGATGGGTAAACTGCTCAATTAATTGTTCACGTAGCTGTAATGAGTGCTGAAATTCAGCGTCACTGACTTGCTCCGCTTTAGCCAGCCGTGATTTTACCCTTGGGTCGAGATCATCGCTGTCAAGTGCAAAGCGCTCGGCGTAATAGCGACTGCCCTCCACGGCTGAAAAATGCCATATGGGTAAGGCTTTATAATCTTCGAACCAGCTTACCTCTCGCTTTTCAACCACATACCCCGCCTCAGTCAGGCGTTGTACCGCCTCATCAAAACGGTGAGCAACATCGGCATCCATGCCATCAAAACCAAAATTGGTCGGAACGACAAAGGTTGGGTGCTCTTCGATTGCATGATCGCTCAAGACCAGCTCTGACATGACTTGCCAGGCCAAACGACAATCTTTCACACTGCGAGCGATAGGCCCAACACTGTCTAAAGAGTCAGATAAAGGCAAACACCCTTGTCGTGGTACTGACGATTGCGAAGGTTTAAATCCAACTAAACCACAAAAAGCCGCAGGAATACGCAAAGAGCCTCCCGTATCGGTCCCTAAGGCGATATCAACAATGCCTGCCGCCACTGAGACCGCACCACCACTGGTCGATCCCCCTGGAATTCTCTCGTTATCCAGTGGGTTTTTCGCCGTGCCATAGTGAGGGTTGAGCCCTAAACCAGAATAAGCCAGTTCGGTCATATTGGTGTGGCCCACAAGATGAGCGCCTGCTTTTCTCAAGCGCTCAACACTGATGGCATCTTGACGAGCCAGGTTGTTCTGGAGCAGTTTGGTCCCCATCGTGGTGCAGTAACCCTTGACATCAAAGGTCGACTTGATCGATATCTTTTTGTTGCTCAATGGCCCAGTGATTGTCTCACGGGGTGGGTGAAACAATTGGTAAAAAATAGCGGGATCCGCTCGCGCAATCTTTTCAGACAATCGTTCGGATAAGTCCTCGGCGTTAACGTGTGAAACCATAATTCTTCCTCAAGAAACGACTGAAAGCTCATCGGCTTGGTAGCAAAGTGTCAGGGTGCGATCCAATACCGGGTCATAGGCCTGCATCTTAAATTTCGGCGTTCGTCTCACGCCGCCAATCGCGCCAAACGTGCCACACAACATGGCACTATTGTCTGGTAATTGTGCTTTGTCGATGAGCTCTGTCAACGGACGAATCGCCGCTAATGTCCCCTCTTGATACAACACCCATCCCTCGCCTTCATCAAGCCAAGACGCCAGTTGGATTTGCTCTAAGTGATCAACAATGTCACCCCAAGACCAAAGTTCATCACTGATGGGTTTCGAGCACACTTGCTTGGAGTGAGCAACGGAAAACGCTTCGAGCTCTCGGTCGGTATGATCAGAGGCAATGCCAAAAAAGTAATCACCGCCTTGGCGCACCACCACCGGCTCCACTTCTCCTGAAGTGCCCGCACTGAGCACTTGGATAGATTCCGAGGTAGTTAACATCTGCGAACTGACTTGATAAAACAAAGGAACCGTAGATGGTGGTGCTACGCCAAGCTCGGCCAACTCATCGATATGATGCTGTACCGCGGCTTGATCCCGGGCGGTCCACCCCGCGACGATCAAGGTCTTTATTTCTAGATTTTTTTTCATTCCGTTGATTAAAAATTGCATAACACACCTATAAATTATCAGGAAGGTATAAAGAAATGGATGGGAAGGCGATCAGTAACACCACCATCAGAAGCATCACCGCGACATAAGGCAAACTGCCGAGAATAACATCGGTAATGTTGCCGTTTTTACGAGCTGAGTTGACCACATATAAGTTCAAGCCGACCGGCGGGGTAATGAGTGCCATTTCCACTAAGACGATCATTAAAATGCCAAACCAAATTTTGTCGTAACCCATTTGCACTATGATCGGCACAACGATTGGGATCGTCGCGACCATCAAAGATAAGGTTTCGATAAAGAAACCCAGAACGATGTACATCAAGACAATAATCAACAAAGTAGACAAAGGCGTTAAACCCAAACTTTCAATCGTGGTTTGCAACACTCGACCTATGCCTGCTGCGGTCATCGCAAAGTTAAGCACATAAGCACCTAATACAATCAGCATGATCATCGCGGTGATACGAATCGTGCCTTTTAGCGCCTCAATGAGCATATTGTGGCTGTATTGTCGGTAACTCAAAGCCAACACCAGCGAGAAAATCACCCCCAGTGCGGCCGCCTCAGTCGGCGTTGCCCAGCCAAGATAGATGGAACCGATAATGCAAATGAGCAGCAAAATAATCGGCACTAAATCGGGTAGTGAAGCGAATTTCTCTCCCCATCGGCTGTACTGACGCGGGCCGCCTAACGCGGGCCAAATGGAACAGAGCACAATGGTCACCAGCATGAACATTAACGCCATGGCCAAACCAGGGACAATACCGGCTAAGAACAACTTAGGGATCGAGCTTTCGGTCAAAAAACCATAAACAATCAAATTGATAGACGGCGGAATTAAGATACCTAATGTCCCGCCTGCGGCAATCGAGCCGGCAAAAAGCTTTTGGTCGTAACCAAGCTTCGCCGCTTGCGGTGTGGCGACCGTCGCCACCGTGGCTGCGGTCGCAACGGATGACCCCGAGGTCGCCGAAAACATGGTCGACGTCGCAATGTTGGCGTGAATTAATCCACCCGGTAGCCAAGCCACCCATTTATTCAGCGCCATGTAGGTGCGCTCAGCGACGCCCGAACGCAATAAGATTTCACCAATCAGTACAAAAAGTGGGATAGCGATTAAGGTTGCATGATTAGACGATGACCAAAGAACTTGTCCCAGCCCTTTCATTAAAGGGAAAAAGCTGTAGAAATGGTCGATGCCAAATGCCAATAAAAACAATACAATACCAACAGGTATCGTCAGGGCTAACAAACCCAGTAACCCGGTTGAGGTAAAAAGGATCATACTTCAGACTCCGTTCCAATTACCTTATCCACTTGCTCAAATCGTTGAGTAAGAAAATAGTAAACGCCTACCAATAACAACACTGTTGAGGACAGGGCGAACCAACACCAACCCAACATCCATATCGTCTGTGGGATCACCAAAGGCACTTCGAGAGCGGTGTTAGACAGCGACTGAGAACGAATGCTTTTTTCAACCACTGTCGTCACTTTTAGCGCCGCATAAATGGCCACAAACGACACGCTGGCCATGGCCGCTAAGTCGAAAAGACACTTTACCCTTTGTCCAGCGCGGGCACGCAGTAGATCAATTCTGACATGCGCTCGATGCACCAAAGCGTAGCTGATCCCCCAACTGGTGATCGCGGCCATTAAGTAACCAGATAACTCTTCAGAACCGCTAAAATGTATCCCCAGGGCTCTCAGTACAATTTCCAGGCTAGTCAAACCAACGCCGACTAAAAGTGCAATGCCGGCGATGATCGCTACCCCATTGTTGACTCGCTTAACGAGCGTAATAATAGGGCTCATTGACTTATTCCTTGTTGGCGGTTAACCCAACCACTTGACCGACGCTGGCATTCCACTGCTTGGTCCACTTGTCACCGGCACGTTCAGACCAATCCGGTAACACATTGGCTTCGACCAATTGGCGAGCTTTGTTCTTATCTGCATCACTGGCTTTGACTAAGGTCATGGTGCGCGTATCGCCTTTGCTACACTCACCATTGCCGGTCAAGCACGCAATGTCTTCTTGAACGGATTTTTCGGCATCTTGCCAAGCGGGTTGCTCAAATTGCTCGCTAACTTGGCTTTGTATCAAGGTTTGCTGATCAGGCGACAGCGATTGCCACTTGTCTAGGTTGATTGCTGTGACCACAGGATCCCAACCGCCAATCGGCAAATCTAACAAGTACTGACTCACTTCCCACCAACCGGCACTGTAGCCAGAACCGGCGCCGGTCACCGCACAATCAATCACGCCGCGTTGCAAAGCGCCGGGGACTTCACCAAAACTAATGTTGACACTTTGTGCCCCAAGCGCCTCTAAAAATTTCGCCGTCATACGCCCTGAAGCGCGAATTTTCTTGCCCGCTAAATCGTCTAGGCCTTGGATCTCTGACTTACAAAACACCACCTGAGGCGGATAAGGGGCAATGGCTAACAGCTTGGCATTGAATTGATTTTGGTAAATTTCATCCACCATCGGACGAGCGGCATCGACAACCGCTTTGAACTCTGACACTGTGGTGGCGGTTAAAGGCACATCGAGCGCTTCCAGTGCCGGTGCATCAGAAACGGCATAATCGGCCACCGTCATCCCGACATCAAACACTCCGTCACCGAGCATGCGAAAGACGTCACCACCACTGATGCCCATCTGATCATGAGTCGTCATCTGTACGGCAAATGCATTGTCACTCGCTTTGGGTAGCGTTTCGGTCCAAAAAGGTTGTTCGTACTGTTTGTACAAAGGCAAGCTACTCCAACTGCCCACCACAGCTAAGGTTTCGTTCGCCATCAAAGAAGAGGAGCCGGCCAATAACGCCATAGCAACAAGAGTACGAGCGGTAGACGGCAAGGTTGAGGTTGGGAGCACAGTAGTCATACATTGATTCCTTTCAATTGAACGTGTGAGATTTAACCAAGTTGTTTTACTCTTTCAGTGTCGACCTCACTACTAATAAAGTCAAATCATCATTTTTTTTCTGCTATGATAAATTTAATTTATCACCTCTAGCGTTTAAGCGAGGCAAATTCGATGACGTTTGAACAATTAAAAACCTTCAGTCGCGTGGTCAGACTCGGTGGGGTACGTAAAGCCGCTCTTGAAATGCACCTTACTCAACCGGCCGTCTCTGCTCGTTTAAATGCTTTAGAGCAAGAACTTGGCGTGTTGTTACTCAACCGGCAAAAAAGTGGTGTGACACCGACCAAAGAAGGACTGTTGTTGTTGGCTCACGCTGAAAAGATCGAAGCCAATATCGAGCAAATCAGAAAAGACTTAATCCCTAAACAAGAAATTGTTGGCGTGTTAAGAGTGGGTGTTGCCGAGACCATTGCCCGCTCTTGGTTGTCAGAGTTTTTAGCTGAGCTTAGAGAATGCTATCCGAAAGTCATGATCGAGCTCAGTGTCGATGTCTCTCACCACTTGCGAGAACTGTTACAACACCGGCAGATGGATTTGGTGATCTTGATGGGCCCGCTGCCCGAAGGCAATGTTGAAAACTTATCACTGCCGCCTTTTGAACTGGCGTGGTATTGCGCAGCGAATGCGACAATCACCAATCTAAACGCACAACCGATTATCACTTTCCCAAAGGTTTCAAGACCTTATAAAGAGTTGGTCGCTCAATTGCTCGAACGTTATGGCGATCCCGGGCAAATTTTCTCATCGACGACCTTGTCGACCAGTTTGGAAATGGTGTCTGCGGGGATCGGGATTGGGGTGTTACCGGTTTATTTGGCCCAGCCATTAGAGCAAAGTGGCAAATTAAAACGATTTGACCCCGGTTGGAAACTGTCTTCACTGCAATTTACGGCGTCTTATCTCAACGACCCCAAGGATCACCTGGTCGCTGAAATTGCCAAAATGGCACAAAAACAAGCCTATCAATACGCGCTACAGCACGATGGGTTATCCTCGGATTGGTGATCAAAGCGAGCACGTGCAAACCAGTTATTCACGCAAAGCAAATTCGTGATTTAGCCGGTCGGTGATGAGCATCTTACCCGGAGCGTGAGTAATACAAAATGGCGGTTTACTGCGGCGAATGGCGTTTTGTGGTGTCACCCCACAAGCCCAAAACAGCGGGATCTCGTGCGGCTTCATGTCCACCCTATCACCATAATCAGGGCAATTGAGATCAGCAATGCCGATCAAGCTCGGATCGCCCATATGAATGGGCGCACCGTGCGCTTTGGGAAAACGACTGGTGATTTGAATTGCCTCAATCGCGTCTTTAGCAAGAAATGGACGCATCGACACCACATAGTGACCTTGAAATCGGCCAGCACTTTGGCACGGTAAATGAGTGTTAAACATTGAGACGTTTTTGTTTTGCTCAATGTTGCGCACACTCAGGCCCGACTCGATTAAGGCTTCTTCAAACGAGAAGGAGCAACCCAGCACAAAAGTGACCAGATCGTCACGCCAGTGCTGCTGTAGATCTGCCACTTCGGCCTGGTATTCGCCGTCTTGGAAAAGGTGGTACTGAGGTACATCGGTCTTAATATTGATATCGTCGCCAAGCGCCTTGATATAGGGATTGCCGGCTTCTCCAACCGCAATCAAGGGGCAAGCCACTGGGTTGCGTTGGCAAAACAACAAAAAGTCTTCGGCCCAATCTTCGGGTAAAATAACCAGATTGGCCTGTAGATACCCTTTCGCCAGGCCACTGGTGGTGCCCTGAAATTGATTACTGCGGATCTTTTGACGCAATTCTAATGCCGTCATACCCTACTCCTTTAGGTTATCTTGGCGTGTCGCTGTTCATGCTACCCTTGCTCAAGCGAGTCTATCATACTCAACCAAAGAATTATCAGTCCATCTCAGTTCGATAGCGCCATTGCTGAAAACGGGCGCGTTGATCACTGCATGCCGCTAAGGTGAGATCTTTAATTTGATGATCAGAGGTGC
>JBFGYW010000017.1:0-30017 GCA_041587235.1 Vibrio sp. | reverse complement strand
AGGTACTCTATCCAGCTGAGCTACGAGCGCGCAACAATTCGGGTATAGAAACCGACGTATCGATTTCGTTGTAACTTGTAAAAATGGCGCGCTCGGAAGGATTCGAACCTTCGACCGCCTGGTTCGTAGCCAGGTACTCTATCCAGCTGAGCTACGAGCGCGCTGTTGTGATTAATGGCGCGTCCGGGAGGATTCGAACCTCCGACCGCC
This sequence comes from Vibrio sp., assembly GCA_041587235.1. Classification (GTDB taxonomy): domain Bacteria; phylum Pseudomonadota; class Gammaproteobacteria; order Enterobacterales; family Vibrionaceae; genus Vibrio. The sequence goes on along the minus strand of JBFGYW010000017.1, from coordinate 29,807 downwards.
TGGTTCGTAGCCAGGTACTCTATCCAGCTGAGCTACGGACGCACATTAAAACACTTTGCAAGAATGGCGGTGAGGGAGGGATTCGAACCCTCGATACGGCTACAAACCGTATACTCCCTTAGCAGGGGAGCGCCTTCAGCCTCTCGGCCACCTCACCGTCTTGCGGAGGCACATATTACGTTTTACCAAAAATATGTCAAACACTTTCTTTGAAAAAAGGTACAAATAACGATTGAGCGTTGGCAAATTAACCAATGCGATGATTAATTAAGCTTTTTAAGTGTTTTACTCAAGATAAACTGCACGTTAGGGCAATCACCTCTTGTGACTTCATCACAGGATTATACACAACGGGAAAACCGTTTGTCCGATGAAAAAGCTATAAAAGAAAGGCTAGCTCGAAAGCTAGCCCATTCGGCATTAGTAATTGCCCGATGCAACATTACCGTTGCCTTTTTCCGCTTGGATACGCATGTAGATCTCTTCGCGGTGAACAGAAACTTCTTTTGGTGCATTAACACCAATACGCACTTGATTCCCTTTAACACCTAGAACCGTCACAGTGACTTCGTCACCAATCATTAAAGTTTCGCCCACACGGCGAGTTAAAATTAGCATTTGATGCTCCTTGAGTGATCTCTTAATATTGCTTTTAGTTATTATCTACTAAAAGTTAGATTTAGGTAAACCGCAAACTGGCAGAAAATTAGCCAGAAAGAGTTTTTACACATTCTAAACAACCGATAATGCGCAATGATTTGCATCAATTGCTAACGATTCGACATAAACTTGATGTAACTTGGTGGTGACACTCTCGAGATGCAATGGTGCGACTAACACGGCCACTAGGCTTTCATTACTCTGCAATGCGAGTAATTCGATCTTATCCCGTGTTAATTGCTCAGCGATGGCCGTTTTATGGCGCTCAACCCCCAAGCCAATTAAACTGACTAAACTCACGTCCTGACGGTCAATGTGTTGTTCTCTCGTCGCCAAAAGTAAACGATCAACACTGTCTCGTTTAATAACAATAGAACAAGTTTCTTTACTTTCAAGGTTTTGAAAAACATCAATGGCGAGAAATTGACAATCACTCATCAGAGCTGAGCGCGCTTGATGCGCAAAAGAAAGCAAACACAAGTCTTTTTGTACACTGATACCCACCGTTCCTTGCTTCATATTCTTCCCCTTAACCAGGGTGCCGAAGTGATTGTCAAAGGTCGATAATACCCTCAGTGGCACTTGGTGTTGCTGAGCGTATTCAACACAAGGCAAGTGCAATACTTTCGCTCCAGCTTTGGCCATCATGGTCATGGTTGGAAAGTCGATACAGTCGAAGCGTTGTGCGCTTTTCACCAACCGCGGGTCACAGGAGTAAATACCGTCCACATCGGTAAATATCTGGCATTCCGTTGCTGATAAATGCCCTGCTAAGACAACGGCACTGGTATCCGATCCACCGCGTCCCAACGTGGTGATATCCCCTTGTGCATTCACCCCCTGAAAGCCAGCCACGATCACAACGCGATCGTGTGCCAATTCGCGTTCAATTCTAGAGGTATCAATATGAGTAATTTTAGCGTCGTTGTGCTGCTCATCGGTGTACACACCAGCCTGTTGACCGGTTAATGAAATGGCACAGACCCCATGTTGCTGTAGTGTCATCGCCAGTAAAGTCATGGACATCTGTTCACCACAAGCCAGCAGAGCATCGAGCTCACGAGCGTGGGGAACGGACTCAATATCCTTGGCTAAAGACAGCAAGCGATTGGTTTCACCTGCCATCGCGGAAACGACCACCACCACCTGATGGCCCGATTCTTTTGCATTAATTACATGCTTTGCAACTCGCTGGATACTTTGTAAAGTTCCCATCGATGTTCCACCGAACTTTTGCACAATGAGCGTTTTTTTCACTCGCTTTCCACCTTCCAAAAACTCTACCTGATCAACACGATTAATCTTTGCGAGTATGACCTAGATAGGGTTGTTACTTAGAGAACAAAAGCCAAGTGGAAATCCACTTGGCTTATTACTTAGATATCGTTATCAACTCAATGAGTTAGGCGAGCTTAGCGGTTAACCACTCTTGCGCCGAAGCCATAGCTGCAGGCAGTGCCGCAGCCTCTGTGCCCCCCGCTTGAGCCATATCAGGACGGCCGCCGCCCTTACCGCCGACTTGCTGCGCGACGTGATTGACTAACTCACCAGCTTTGACTTGGGTGGTTAAATCTTTCGTCACACCCGCAATCAGGCCAACTTTGTCGTCTGCAACATTGCCCAATAACACAATGCCAGAGCCGATTTGGTTTTTCAGGTCATCAACCATAGAGCGAAGTGATTTATTATCCGCACCATCGAGCTGAGCAATCAAGACCTTAACGCCTTCGATCTCTTTTACGTTGTTGATCAAATTTGCACTGGCTTGGGAGGCCAACTTAGCTTTTAGTGCTTGAATTTCTTTTTCTAGTGCTTTCGCTTTATGGGCCGCTTCGGTCAATTTTGCTTCGTAGCTTTGTCTGTGCGTTTCCAGTACATCAAGCGCCGCATCTGCCGTGACAGCTTCAATACGTCGAATACCAGCAGCAATACCGCTCTCTGCAACAATCTTAAACAGGCCAATATCTCCTGTTTGCTGGGTATGGATACCACCACAAAGCTCGGTAGAGAAATCGCCCATGGTCAAAACGCGCACTTTCGCATCGTACTTCTCACCAAACAATGCCATGGCACCTTTGGCTTTCGCCGCATCAAGATCCATAATTTCCGTTTCAACTTTGTGGTTAAAACGAATATGTTCATTGACCAAGCGCTCGACTTGTTTGATTTCATCATCACTCATGGCTTCAAGATGAGAAAAGTCAAAACGCAGACCTTCTGCTTTAACTAAAGAGCCTTTCTGAGCAACGTGCTCACCGAGAACCTGACGCAAAGCCGCGTGCAATAGGTGAGTCGCAGAGTGGTTCAATGAGATAGCAGAGCGGCGCTTGGCATCCACTTTCGCATCAACCGTATCCGATATGGCCAACACGCCTTGCTCGAGTACACCATAGTGCAGCCAAGCGCCGGCTTGTTTTTGAGTATCTTCAACTTTAAACTCACCCGATGCAGTGTTCAGTACTCCGCTATCACCACATTGACCACCTGACTCGGCGTAAAACGGCGTTTGATCAAGAACGACAACCGCGCGATCACCAGCGGTAATGCTCTCAACTTGTTGGCCTTCGACGTATAGGGCAACCACCTGACCTTGCCCTTCAGAGGCTTGGTAACCGCAAAACTCGCTTTGCGCTTCCACTTTTAAGGACGCATTGTAATCGGTACCAAATTGGCCAGCTTCACGAGCGCGCTGACGCTGGGCTTCCATCGCTTTTTCAAAGCCCGCTTGATCGATGACAAACCCTCGTTCACGCGCAACGTCATTGGTCAAATCTGCCGGGAAACCGTAAGTATCGTAAAGCTTAAAGACCGTCTCACCATCAAGCTCTTTGTTATCGCCAACACTGTCGAGTGCTTCGTTCAAAATGGTCATACCGCGCTCAAGCGTACGACCAAAGTTTTCTTCTTCGATTCGCAACACTTTTTCAACCAACTCGCGTTGTTGTAGCAACGTTTGCCCGGCGCTTCCCATGATCTCGGCAAGCGGTGCCACGAGTTTGTAGAAGAATGCACCTTGAGCACCAAGCTTATTACCATGGCGAACGGCTCGGCGAATAATCCGACGTAAAACATAGCCGCGACCTTCATTCGACGGCATCACACCATCGACGATTAAATAGGCGCAAGAACGAATGTGATCGGCGACAACACGCAGCGATTGGTTCGAAAGATCGTCATAACCAATGACGTCGGCAGCCGATTTGATCAGCTTTTGGAAAACGTCGATTTCATAGTTCGAGTGAACGCCTTGCATAATGGCAGAAATACGCTCGATGCCCATGCCTGTATCCACAGATGGCTTAGGAAGAGGCTCCATCGTACCGTCGGCTTGGCGATTAAACTGCATGAAGACGTTGTTCCAGATCTCGATGAATCGATCGCCGTCTTCCTCTGGCGTACCTGGACGGCCACCCCAAATGTGTTCGCCGTGATCATAAAAGATCTCAGAGCAAGGACCGCATGGACCTGTGTCGCCCATTTGCCAAAAGTTATCTGACTCGTAAGCTTGGCCACCTTCTTTATCGCCGATGCGAACGATGCGATCCGCTGGAATACCGATTTGTTTATTCCAAATATCAAAAGCTTCATCATCGGTCTTATAAACCGTGACGAGCAATTTTTCTTCAGGAAGTTTAAGTACTTGAGTCAAGAATTCCCATGCAAAAGCAATCGCATCTTGTTTGAAATAATCGCCAAAGCTGAAGTTGCCTAGCATCTCAAAAAAGGTGTGGTGACGCGCTGTAAAACCGACATTTTCAAGGTCATTGTGTTTACCACCGGCGCGAACACAGCGCTGTGCTGTGGTAGCTCGAGTGTAATCGCGTTTTTCTAAACCGAGAAAACAGTCTTTAAATTGGTTCATACCCGCGTTAGTAAACAACAAGGTTGGATCGTCATGTGGGACCAACGATGAACTGTCAACGATTTGGTGTCCTTTGCTTTCAAAGAACTTAAGGAACGCGTTGCGAACCTCATCAGTGCTCATGTACATGCAGCTCTTCCTGAAATTTTTACCTGATAAAATTTGGCCGTATTGTAGATCATGGCGGCGCCAGCGACTAGCCTTCTGCAAAAAAATGGCAAGATATCCCGTCTAATCTGTATTTATTTGCGCTATCGCATCTTTTTTTCTTTCTAACCTGGTTAATATTTTTATATGCAACTAGGCTTTTATCTTATGATGTTTACGTAACCAGTTCGCGTTGCTTAGAACCCTAATAAATCCATTTCATTACGTATTTCGTCAAGAATAGACAAAACACAAAACGAGAGAGTCAAGTGCAACAGCAATGCATTAAAGCAATTATCTCACCTGTTGGTTCATCGCCCTAAACCATAAAAGCAGAGTCATGATAAAAATTTTCAACGGAACATGGCCTATTTTCGAGGAGTATAAAATGAGAAACAAACACAACGCCATTGATGCCAAATGGTGGACTTTGATCGGCACTGTCGCGGTGCAGTTTGCTCTTGGTTCTGTTTACACTTGGAGCTTGTTCAATTTCCCGCTTGCGAACAAGCTTCATCAACCACTCCATCAAGTGGCTTTTGCCTTTGGTATGATGACGCTGTCATTAGCGATCACTTCGTCACTCGCCGCAAAAATGCAAGAAAAGTTTGGTGTACGGCGTGTCACTAGGGCGGCAGGATTATTATTTCTTTTGAGTATGATCGCGACCGCTTACGCCCCTAACCTATGGGTGTTATATTTGTCGGCAGGGCTGCTACTGGGCATTGCAGATGGTGCAGGCTACTTGATTACCTTATCGAATTGCGTCAAGTTTTTTCCCAAATCCCCAGGGTTGGCGTCTGCGTGTGCTATCGGGGCTTATGGCTTAGGCAGCCTTGGCTTCAAATTCATCAATCTGGCTTTACTCAGCCACTTTTCTTTACATCAAGCCTTTATCTTATGGGGCAGTGTGGTGATGTTGATCACGATCACTGGAGCAGCGCTCATTCAAGATGCCCCACTTAACTTACCCGGCGATGGGGATATATTCATCACGGGGCAATTTACATTAGCCCAGGCACTGAGAACCTCACAGTTCTGGCTTCTCAGTATTATCTTTATCACGAACTGTCTCAGTGGCTTGTATGTGATTGGCGTTGCTAAAGACATTGGCGAAAACTACGCTCATTTAAACGGGTCACTGGCAGCAACATCATTGGCGATCATTGCCATTGCCAATTTGACCGGTCGCTTAGTAATGGGCGTACTTTCCGATAAAATAGCCAGAATAACAGTCGTCAGTATCGCGTTAATGATAAGTTTCATTGGCATTACAGCCCTTATCTTCTTTCCAGGTGATGTGTACAGCTTTTATTTGTCTGTCGCCTGTATCGCTTTTAGTTTTGGAGGAACGATCACTGTTTTTCCTTCGTTAATCAGTGATTTTTTTGGCTTGAAGCACCTGACCAAAAACTATGGTGTTATCTATCTTGGGTTTGGTATAGGCAGTTTAATGGGGTCAATTGTCGCTGCGGTATTCGGGGGGTTTATCAGCACCTTCTACCTAATAATGGCACTACTTTTTGTTGCATTGATCATTTCTGTTGTTATTCAAAAACCACAGCACAAGAAAAAATACTGCCGGTAGATACTTGGACATCAACGGCTCGTTAAGCGTTATCGAACAAGATAAATCCTAGTCCTCACTTGAGGATCAATCCTCTGAGGGGGTTAGCGCGTATTTTATCTGTTCAAAATCAAACCCACGATATTGTAGGTACCGAACTTGCTTTTGGTATAACTTGTGATCCTGACTATCAAACACAGAAAACTTTTTTTCTGCTGCGCTGCGAGCCAAGGCAAACCAATCAATACTTTCTTCTTCAAGCGCGGCATCGATATCATCGGCACTGACTTTTTTGAGGTTCAACTCCTGGCGAATACGTCGCTCACCGTGCCCTTTATTGATGTGCTGACGGACTTGACTGCGAGCAAAGCGCTTGTCGTCTAAGTAGCCATAGTCCTGGCATTTTTCCATCGCCAATACAATCTCTTCTGATGTATATTCCTTGATCTTCATTTTTTGCTGTAACTCGGCAACTCCATGATCGCGCCGGCTTAATAAATAAACCGCGTATTCGCTAGCATTCATTTTCGTCCGTTGTTTTTTCATTGCTTTTTCCACTCAACATTGATGTTTAACACCGCATTTCACCCGGCCCCCTCGGCACAGCCATTTCACGCTTTTTCGGCTCGGCCTCACAGGTGTACAGGCTCGCCAAGAATACAAAGAGAAAAGCCCTGCGAAGGCAGGGCTTTTCTTGACAACGTGTGATTAGAATTCGTCTTCCGCTTGTGGGCTGGCCGTATTAAGGTCAGCACCGTCTGCCGGTTTCGTTGGGGCGAGTAACATCTCACGCAAGGTTTTATCAAGTACTTGTGCCGCTTCTGGGTTTTCACGCATAAACTTACAAGCATTGGCTTTACCTTGGCCAATTTTATCGCCGTTATAGCTGTACCAAGCGCCCGCTTTTTCGACCAATTTGTGTTTGACCCCCAAATCGATTAATTCACCTTCGCGGTTAAAGCCCTGCCCATACATAATTTGCGTATTGGCTTCTTTAAATGGCGCAGCAATCTTGTTCTTAACCACTTTAATACGGGTTTCGTTACCAACCACTTCATCGCCTTCTTTAATAGCGCCAGTACGGCGAATATCAAGACGGACAGAAGCATAGAATTTTAGAGCATTACCGCCAGTAGTGGTTTCTGGGTTACCAAACATCACGCCAATTTTCATACGGATTTGGTTGATGAAGATACACATACAGTTAGACTGCTTTAAGTTGCCCGTTAACTTGCGCATGGCTTGTGACAACATACGAGCTTGCAAGCCCATGTGGCTATCACCCATTTCACCCTCGATTTCCGCTTTAGGGGTCAAAGCCGCCACTGAGTCGACAACCATGACATCAATCGCACCTGAACGCGCGAGAGCATCACAGATCTCTAATGCTTGCTCACCGGTATCAGGCTGTGAAACCAGTAAGGCATCAATATCAACACCGAGCTTTTTAGCGTATACCGGATCAAGGGCGTGTTCTGCATCAATAAAGGCACAGGTTTTACCTTCGCGCTGGGCAGCGGCGATTAGCTCCAAGGTCAACGTCGTTTTACCTGATGATTCAGGGCCGTAAACTTCCACAATACGTCCCATCGGCAAACCACCAGCACCAAGCGCGATATCGAGAGAAAGTGAGCCAGTCGAAATGGTCTCAACATCCATGGCTCGGTTATCACCTAGGCGCATGATAGAGCCTTTACCAAATTGTTTTTCGATTTGACCAAGCGCTGCTGCCAGTGCTTTTTGCTTATTATCGTCCATCACTTTCTCCGATTATTCACCGCATATCGATGAAGCTGTGTATTTGTGTGGTGTCATCACCAACTGGATATTTACATTATACTGTTTATTCATACAGCGTCCAGTATTATGATCAATTTTATTACTCTTTTCTCGACGCTGATGCACTTTCTGTCGCCAGGGCTTGGAGCAACTTATCTAGGGCACATTGCACTGCCGCCTCTCTTACTTGACGACGATCCCCGGCAAAGTGACAGGTCCAACTGATTGGCCCCGAGGCACAAGCGATCGCAAAGCACACCGTGCCCACAGGTTTTTCTGCGCTACCGCCATCTGGGCCTGCGATGCCACTGACAGAGACGGCTAGATCAGCGCGAGCAGCCAAACGCGCTCCTTGCGCCATTTCAATCGCCACGGCTTCACTCACGGCTCCGAACTGTGACAAAGTCTCGGCCGATACCGATAACATCTCCATTTTGGCTTCATTACTGTAAGTGACAAAGCCGCGCTCAAACCAAGCTGAGCTGCCACGGGTGTCGGTAATGGCAGCGGCAATACCACCGCCCGTGCAAGACTCTGCCGTCGTCACCGTGAGTTGATTTAACAATAGCGCTTGTCCTAAACGTTCACTGAGTTGGTAAATTGTCATTATTAATCGAGTACCATAAAAAAGAAAAGAAAGTGTAGATGTCTGCAACTATCGCAGTGTAAAGAAAAATCGTGGAAAAACGCAAAAATATGATCTTTATTCCAGAGAAGCTCGTACACTTGGTTTGATTGCTGTGTATATCGTACTCTAAACTCAATAAAAAAATCATATCAATATATATCTAAGCTCATTTGGCTAAAATAATCGGGGGACAAACCCAAATTTTTGTATGTTCGATGCCTTTGGCTGTCGACATTTCTTTATTTGCTTTTAGCACATTTAATGGGGTTAACCTATGTTCTCGTCACGTCAACTCTCTTTTCAAAAAACCACCTACATTGTCGCGATACCGTTTTCTTTATTAACCTTAATCTATTTTTTTCTCTATCAAAGCAGCGGCTATGACTTGGTGATTGGCGGCGCGCTCACCGCCGCTATTTTAGGTTTAAACACTCCGAAGTTTCGTCATGTTCTGCCTTACTTACTCTATGGCTTGGTCGCCCTTCACATTCATCAGAGCCAAGGTATGGTCATGCTTCACTTTGAAGTTTTCATCTTGATCGGCATCTTGATCCTCTACAGCGACTGGGTCATTGTTTTACACACTTTAATTGCTGCAGCTATACACCATGTCGGCTTTTTCTTTATGCAGTTTTCAGGCATACCGGTTTACATTTTTCCCACTAATGAAAACCATTTTTCCATGGTGATAGAGCACTGCCTTTACGCCATCATGCAAGCGTCCGTTTCTATGTATGGCTGTTACGTACTCAATCGCAGTATGACGAGAATACAATACGTCACTGAAGTCGTTGATCACGTGGTGGAAAAAGACAAGCTCAACCTAAATGTTACCTTGCTTGATAACGATGAGTTTTACCAAAAATTTAATCAAATCATCATTCAATTACAAAACACAGCGCAGGTACAGCATCAAACCATCTCGAGCTTAAAAGAGATTTCTGACCGTTTCGTCAACGACATTAACATTGTCGATAAAGAGGTCTCTGCCAATGCATTGAGCACAGAGATGGTCGCAACCGCCATTGAAGAACTCGGCAATGCTTTTGGCAGTGTCAGTGAGTCGATGCAAGCGTGTAGTGACAGCACCGAACACGCCGAGCAGTTAACCGACAAATCCGTTACTGCTTCCAATGTGTGTCAACAAGATCTCAATACGCTAACACAAGGCGTGGAGCAAACCAAAAGCAACATCAAACAGGTGGTCGACGATGTACAAGCGATCCATCGCATTTTACAAACCATCACCGATATCTCCGAACAAACCAACTTGCTCGCGCTCAATGCCTCGATTGAAGCAGCAAGAGCCGGTGAATCGGGAAGAGGTTTTGCCGTGGTTGCTGATGAAGTAAGACAGCTAGCGACAAGAACCAATACGAGTGTTGACGAAATTTCAGGCTCTTTGCAACAACTCAACCGCAATATTAATTCGTCGACAACCACGATCGACAATATGGCAACCTTGTCTCAATCGGTGGCGCAATCACTGCATCATTCACTTGAACTCACCCATGAGATCACGAAAGACATCAATGACATCAATGCTCAAATGTATCAGATCACCTCTGCGGCTACTGAGCAAAACACCGCGCTTGAGCAAATTAACCAAACCATGGCCGACGTCTATCGCTCATCGAGTGTGGTGGCAGAGCAATCTAATCAACAAAAACAATCAACCGAAGTACTCAGTCATAATATTGAACAATTGGTCGCATTGAGTAACAAATTGTCGTACCACGGACAATAATACAAATCTAACTAAATAGCGGGTCACCCTAACTGGTTAAAAACTCGATAACATCGTTAATCAGATTAGTATAAGTGTTTTTCCGTGATACTCATTTGCGTATCACGGTAAACAACCTTCCTCTCGCTGGCCGATTGCTCCCTAAACGCAAGGTTGTTATGCTTAGCACCTCTATTCAACGCCAAAGTTACCCATCTTGACTCGCAAAGTCCGACCCAATCTCGAACTTTGCACCAAACGGCGCCGTTAAACTAACGCATTAATGATCAAGTAACATGACCCAAAAAGTGACTAATAAAGATAAATCATCTCATACTCCCATGATGCAGCAATACTTAAAGCTCAAGGCAGAAAATCCAGACATTCTGCTGTTTTACCGCATGGGTGATTTTTATGAGCTTTTTTATGACGATGCCAAAAGAGCGTCTCAATTACTTGATATCTCTCTGACGAAACGAGGCTCATCGGCAGGTGAGCCCATCCCAATGGCTGGAGTTCCTTATCACTCCGTTGAAGGTTATTTAGCCAAATTGGTGCAACTCGGCGAGTCGGTAGCGATTTGTGAACAAGTCGGCGACCCAGCGACCAGCAAAGGCCCCGTCGCGCGTGAAGTCGTCAGGATTGTTACGCCGGGCACAGTCACTGATGAGGCCTTGCTCTCAGAGCGAGTCGATAACTTGATCGCCGCTATCTATTGTCAAGATGATCAATTTGGCTATGCGACTTTAGACATGACCTCGGGGCGTTTCCAGCTTTGTGAGCCGAGCGGTGAAGAAGCCATGATGGCCGAGTTGCAAAGAACTCAGCCAAGAGAGCTATTATTTCCCGAAGATTTTGCTTTTCCCTATCTCATGGAGCACCGCCAAGGCAATCGTCGCCGTCCGGTTTGGGAGTTTGAACTTGATACCGCCAAACAGCAACTCAATCAGCAATTTAACACTCGCGACTTGGTTGGCTTTGGCGTGGAACAAGCGTCATTCGGTTTGTGTGCCGCGGGTTGTTTAATTCAATACGTCAAAGACACTCAACGCAGCGCTCTACCTCACATTCGCTCTCTCACCTATGACCGACAAGACCGCTCGGTCATTTTGGATGCCGCCACGCGTCGCAACCTTGAAATTACGCAGAATCTGGCTGGAGGACAAGACAACACCCTCGCCTCCGTATTAGATAACACCGCCACTGCCATGGGGAGCCGGATGTTAAAGCGCTGGCTTCATCAACCCACTCGAGAGCGAGGTATTCTCAATCAGCGACTCGATGCTATTAATGAGATTAAGCAGCACACCTTATTCATTGATTTACAAACGACATTAAAGCAGATTGGTGATATTGAGCGTATTGTAGCTCGTTTGGCATTGCGCTCGGCAAGACCAAGAGATCTTGCTAGGCTGAGACAAGCCTTGCAGCAACTACCCGAGTTAGCCGAACTTCTCGCGCCATTACAGCAAAGTCATTTGCAAGCCCTCGCCCAGCAAGCCGCGCCCATGGCCGAAGAATGCCAATTACTCGAGCGAGCAATCAAAGAAAACCCACCGGTTGTAATACGAGACGGCGGAGTACTGGCCGATGGCTATAACAGTGAGCTTGATGAATGGCGAGCATTAGCTGAAGGGGCCACCGAATACTTACATCAACTTGAAGAGCGCGAGCGAGAACAGCACGGTATTGACTCGTTAAAAGTCGGCTATAATGCTGTCCACGGCTTCTTTATTCAGGTCAGCCGCGGTCAAAGTCATTTGACGCCACCGCACTATGTTCGTCGTCAAACATTAAAAAATGCCGAGCGCTACATCATTCCCGAACTCAAAGAACACGAAGAAAAAGTTCTGAATTCAAAGTCAAAAGCACTGGCGTTGGAAAAACAGCTCTGGGAAATGCTGTTCGATCAATTAATGCCTAAGATTGAACAGTTCCAAACACTTGCTCAGGCTGTAGCGCAAATTGACGTATTGCAAAACCTCGCCGAGCGCGCCGATACTCTGCAATATTGCCGACCACAACTGACTGATGACATGGGCATCGACATCACGGCGGGCCGTCACCCTGTGGTAGAGCAAGTGCTCAATGAACCCTTTATTGCCAACCCTGTGACTCTCAATGAGCAACGCAAAATGCTGGTGATCACCGGGCCCAATATGGGCGGTAAATCCACTTATATGAGACAAACCGCCTTAATTGTACTCATGGCTCATATTGGCGCTTTTGTCCCTGCCGATAAGGCCATCATTGGCGATATTGATCGTATCTTCACCCGTATTGGTGCCTCTGATGATTTAGCGTCGGGGCGTTCTACTTTTATGGTTGAAATGACAGAAACCGCCAATATTTTGCATAATGCCAGCCCATTAAGCTTAGTCTTAATGGATGAAATTGGCCGTGGAACCAGTACCTATGATGGCTTATCCCTCGCTTGGGCCAGTGCTGAATGGCTGGCAAACAAAATTGGCGCCATGACCCTTTTTGCCACTCATTATTTTGAATTAACAGAGCTCGCCGGTGTTTACCCACATTTGGTCAATGTACACTTAGAAGCAAAAGAGCACCAAGACAGTATTGCTTTTATGCATGAGGTCAAAGACGGAGCCGCCAGTAAGTCTTATGGCTTAGCAGTCGCCGCATTAGCGGGCGTACCTAAAAGTGTGATTCGTCAAGCCAAGCAAAAGCTCTCACAACTGGAACAGCTCAGCCACTTAGAAAAGCCAGCAACGCTAAATGCGCTCGATGGTCCAACTCGAGAGGAAAAACAACTGACTTTGCTTCCCGAAGTCAGTGAAATAGAGCAAGCCCTCTCAGAAATACAGCCGGATGACTTAACCCCGAAACAAGCTTTAGAAACCTTATACCGCTTAAAGCAATTACTCTAACACTGACTTTACACTCAAAAAAAATGGCAATGAGTACACTCATTGCCATTTTTATATAAAACCTTTCTTTTATCGGAACAAGATTAATCTTGATGAATATCGAACAGACTTTCGATATCCAGTCCTTCTCCGACTAATATTTCTCTTAATCGGCGTAAGCCCTCGACTTGGATCTGTCTGACTCTTTCACGAGTTAAACCAATTTCACGGCCAACTTCTTCAAGAGTCGATGGCTCATAGCCAAACAAACCAAAACGCCTTGCCAGCACATCTTTTTGCTTGTCACTGAGTTTATCAAGCCAAACGGTCAAGACTTGACTCATGTTGTCATCTTGCGTGGTGACTTCCGGATCCGAGTTGTGATCATCAGGGATCACATCGAGCAACGCCTTCTCATTGCCATCCCCATTGCTAATGTAAATATCAACGGAGGTGACTCGCTCGTTTAAACGCATCATTTTTGTCACTTCTGCAACCGAAATATCGAGTTGTTCTGCAATCTCTTCGGGGGTTGGCTCGTGCTCGAGTTTTTGTGACAACTCTCGAGCTGTTCGCAAATAAACATTCAGCTCTTTGACGATGTGAATCGGCAAGCGAATTGTGCGAGTTTGGTTCATCAATGCACGTTCAATCGTTTGGCGTATCCACCAAGTGGCGTAAGTTGAAAAACGAAAACCTTTTTCAGGATCAAACTTTTCAACCGCGCGAATCAAGCCAAGATTACCTTCTTCTATCAAATCAAGTAGGGCTAGACCACGGTTGATATAACGGCGTGAAATCTTAACTACCAAACGCAAGTTACTCTCGATCATGCGCTGACGAGCAACCTTATCGCCTCGCAATGAGCGTCGGGCATAAAATACTTCTTCTTGAGCGGTCAATAATGGCGAAAAGCCTATTTCACCCAGGTATAAATGTGTGGCATCCATGATCTTAGAGGTCACTTCTACCTCTTCAACCTCTGTTTTGGATGTTTTATCTGTGTTGTCAATGTCAAAACTGGATGTTGAAACCATATCCATTGTGTTTTCAAAATCCAAATCGTTGTTTTTTAATACTGTATTATTTGTTGTCATAACGCCTCCCCATGGCGACTAGCAAAAGACCTTTTTTACTAGTGATACGCACATTCACATCAAATGAACTAAGGTAAATAGCGATTTGGATTCACTGATTTACCCTGATAACGTATTTCGAAATGCAACATAACACTTCGTGAACCAGAGCTGCCCATAGTGGCAATTTTTTGCCCTGCTTTCACTGTCTGCCCTTCTTTGACTAATAGGCGATCGTTATGTGCGTAGGCGCTGAGGTAATCATCATTGTGTTTAATGATAACCAGGTTGCCATAACCCCTTAAGGCATTACCTGAATAAACCACAGTTCCCGAAGCCGTTGACATGATAGCCTGCCCTCTCTGGCCGGCGATATCTATGCCTTTATTTCCCTGTTCACCGACGGTAAATTTATTAACTACTCTCCCCTTTGTTGGCCACAACCATTTGGATATTTTTTTGTTTTCTTCCTTTGGTGGCTGTGAAACTGGTTTTACTGATTTCTTATGATCAACATACTCCTTTGTTTTTTTTGCTTCAACGACAGGCTTCTGATTTTTGCTTGTTGATCGGGGAGGCGTTACATTATTTTGTTGCGTTGCCGATTGTTGAGATTTTTGAGGTGGGGAGGGAATCGATGGTGTCACCTTGGCCACTTTGGGGATAGAACCAACCGAAACACTTGGATCTAAACTGATTTTTTCAGCTTTTCCATACGTGGGGCGTTGATAGTTTGGGTGCCATAACTTAAGTTTCTGCCCAGGAAAAATCGTGTAGGGTTTTTTTAGGTTATTGTAAGAAACTATGTCATTAATATTTTTACCTGTGATGTAAGCAATAAAATAAAGTGTATCTCCCTTGCGCACTTGGTAGAAACTGCCACGGTAACTTCCCCGCTGCACATCGGAGTAATCTCTTGCAAGGTTGGTAACTGGCGCCGGGTTGTGTTGGGCACACCCCGCCATCGCGAAAAGGACCGCTAACACACCAGTGAGTTTACAGAGCTTTATTTTATGTTTAATTTTCATGGTCCTTTCATTAAGCGAGATCACCGGCAACTAAAGGCACAAAACGCACCGACTCTAGCCATGTTGTTTCAAATCGCTCTCCCCGACGAATAACGGTGACTAATTGCTGCTCATCAACACCGATGGGGATCACTAATCTCCCGTTATCAGCGAGTTGTGTCAGTAACGCTTTGGGGATCGCCGCAGCGGCCGCCGTCACAATAATCGCATCAAAAGGGCCTTTGGCTGGCCATCCTAGCCAACCGTCAGCGTGCTTAGTCGATACATTATAAATATCGAGTTGCTTTAAACGCCTTTTCGCTTGCCACTGGAGCGACTTGATTCGCTCCACAGAAAACACGTGTTCAACCAAATTGGCCAAAACCGCAGTTTGATAGCCCGATCCAGTACCAATCTCTAACACTCGACTTTCTGGTTTGAGCTGAAGAAGCTGTGTCATTCTCGCCACCGTATAGGGCTGAGAAATCGTCTGACCATAACCTATGGGTAATGCGTTGTTATCATAAGCTTGATGTTTCATCGCTTGAGAAACAAAATGCTCACGCGGCACTTTCCCCATGGCATGCAAAACATTGTAGTCTTCTATCCCATTGGCGCGCAGAAATTCGGTTAACGGTTCAGTCAAAGGGTATCGCATCAAGAGCCACTCTCAAGCCAATGAGATAACCCTGATAAGCTATCGTGTGCCGTTAAATCCACTTGCATTGGTGTAATGGAAATCATGCCTTGTTCGATGGCGTAAAAATCCGTCCCTTCCCCTGCATCTTGCTCTTTACCAGGAGGACCAAGCCAATAAATTGTTTTACCTCTGGGATCTTGATGCTTAATCATCGGCTCGGCATGATGCCTCGCGCCTAACCGAGTTACCGTTATATCACCGAGTTGATCGTAGGCAAGATCGGGGATATTGATGTTCAGCAAGCGGCGTTGACTCAGTGGAGAGGAAAGATGGCGTTTGATCACGCGACAAGCTACGGTTGCTGCACTGTCAAAGTTCTGCTCGCCAGCCAGTGAAAAGGCCATGGATTGCACATTGAGAAAATGCCCTTCCATTGCCGCCGCGACAGTACCTGAATACAACACATCATCACCGAGATTAGCACCGTGATTAATACCGCTGACCACCAAGTCTGGTAAATTATCCGCCATCAATTCATTGAGGGCAAAATGCACACAATCGGTAGGCGTCCCTTGTATACTGTAGGTATTGTCACTTAATTGCTGGACACGCAACGGCTGCTCTAACGTCAGTGAGTTTGACGCGCCAGAGCGATTGCGATCAGGGGCAACGATGGTCACCTCAGCAAATTCCGCTAAGGCATTGGCCAAAGTATGAATGCCCTTGGCATGGACGCCATCGTCATTACTGATCAAAATACGTGGTTTGTTTCTCATCAATACTGTCGCTCCACCGGTATTTCGTTAACCAACTCCCTCACCACTGATGTCGCATAACTGCCAGATGGCAAATCAAAAGAGAGTGTTATTGAGGTCTCGCTATTGACCGCCCAAGACAAATTGTCTGGGTGTACTGACAGGTTTCTCCTGTCGTGTTGCATGCGATTGCCTCGAATCAAGGCCATCAAATCTGGTTCATCATCTATGATGCGTTGCTCTAATGCCAAACAGTCAGCCTGAGTTGGCAAAGCGTTATCACCGGCCAATGCGCCGGTAATCCAGGCTTTTCGTTGTTCAACAAGGGATTGATAAGCTTCGAGATTATCTAACACCAATTCAGATTGCTGGCCTAAGTTTAGATTATCGCCTCGCCATACTTGAGTAAAGCCATTTTGCAACACTCGCTCAGAAAGCACACGGTTGAATATCCAAGAACGAGCGGCAGACAGGTATAAGCTTCTCTTATTGGCATTGCGGGTACGAACGTTCTCTTTGCCCCAGCGACGAGCCTCTAAGACATTGTTGTGCTCGCGACCAAAACGCTGCTCACCAAAATAATTGGGCACACCGAGATCTTTGACTTTCTCTAAACGCTCAACAACCGAGTCGATGTCCGTGACTTGGGTTAAGGTCAGTACAAACTGATTACCGGCCAGTTCGCCTGGTCTTAATTTTTTGTTATGGCGCGTGGTCTCGAGCTGTTTAATATGCGGATATTGTGCTAAAAAACCACGGATATCTGGGTCGCCTTTGGGCAAATGTACACTAAACCACTGCTCGGTCACTGCATGGCGATCTTTTAACCCTGCCCAACCAATGTCCTTGGATTTGACGCCGCAAGCTTTGGCTAATTCATTGGCGACAAAACTGGTGTTTTCTCCGGTCTTTTCCAAGCGAACCATCCAATGCTCGCCTTCACCAGTCAATGAATACCCTAATTGCTCACTGACACAAAAGTGCTCTGGCTCAGCTTTGAGTTGCGCGCTGGCAGTTGGCTTACCCATCAGGTAGGCAAATTCTACATCTTGCATTAACTCGCACCCTGTTTTACGAGTAGCACGACAGCTTCTGCAGCAATGCCCTCTTGACGACCGACAAATCCCAACTTTTCAGTGGTCGTGGCTTTCACATTAATATTACCGATATCGGTTTCCAGATCTTGAGCAATCACTGAACACATCGCATCGATATGAGGGGCCATCTTAGGGGCTTGAGCTAAAATCGTCAGGTCAGCATTGCCAAGTACCAAGCCTTGTTGTTTTACTTTTTGATAAACATCGCGCAACAGTTCACGGCTGTCGACTCCTTTGAAAGCCTCGTCGGTATCGGGGTAGTGTCGGCCAATGTCGCCAGCGGCAATAGCCCCAAGCAAAGCATCGGTTAAAGCGTGAAGTGCAACGTCGCCATCGGAATGGGCAATTAGACCTTGTTCAAAAGGAATCGCAACACCACCGATAATAACAGGGCCATTGCCGCCAAATTTGTGTACATCAAAGCCATGACCAATTCGAATCATGCGGTTTCCTTCTCTCGAGTTAAGTAAAATTCGGCCAACGCCAAGTCTTCAGGTTGGGTTATTTTAATATTATCACTACGGCCTGTGACCAATAAAGGCTTGTGGCCTAACCATTCAAAAACAGAGGCCTCATCGGTGATTATTACGCCATTTTCAAGCGCTTTTTCAAGGCCGTGCTTTAACGTCGGCAAAGGAAAAATCTGTGGTGTCATGGCGTGCCACATCTGCCTCCGGTCAAGAGTGCGCTCAATGGACTGCTGATCCAAAGACCACTTCATCGTATCCCTCACCGGGCAGGCCAATATGGCGCCAAACTGGGTCACTTGGCTAAGGGCTTTTTTGATATCATCGACCTGGACACAAGGCCTCGCCGCATCGTGTACAGCAACCCAATCTGCCGAGAGGTGTTCGGTCGCGTAACGCAGGGCTGACAACACTGAATCGGCTCGTTCACGGCCACCGGTCACTCGGATCACTTGAGGGTGTTGTGAAATGGCCATAGTGTCAAAGTAGGGATCGTCCTTGGCCACCGCGATCAGCACGTGGGAGAATAAGCCGCTGCCTAAAAGCTTACTGACTGTATGTTCTAATACCGTTTTACCGAGTAGTGTCAGGTATTGTTTCGGTCGATCCGCTCGCATTCTCGCACCAACCCCAGCTGCGGGGATCACAGCGATACAAGACGGGTGTTGTCCGCTCATTGATTATCCTCACTCAGAATTCGGTAAAAAGTTTCCCCGTCTTTGATCATGCCAAGCTCGTTGCGAGCCCTTTCTTCAATCGCGTCTAAACCTTGACTGAGATCTTCAATTTCCGCGTACATTTCACTGTTGCGTGTGCGTAAATTGCCATTCACTTGCTCTTGGGTCACGATGTCTTTTTTGACTGAGTAGTAATCACTGACGCCGTTTTTTCCGACCCATAATGTCACTTGTAACCAACCGAGCATAACGATCAGGGCAAGTGTAAATAATCGCATTTTTTCTCCTTCAATCACGCCAAGTTCGAGGACAGCAAGTAGATGCTCGAGTGCACAACACCTTGCTTATCGCCATTTCCCGCTCGTTTTTACGGTGTCGTTATCCGCGTTTTCGCGGTGCGCGATGTCATGGCCTAGATATGATACTGAGTCGTATATATAACACAATCATACATTGGCCTCTAGCTCTTAGCCGCAGCCAAAAAAAACGCCCCGTATCAAACGGGGCGTTTATCAACTCAACGTCAGGCGAGAATTACGCTTGACCTTTCACTTCTTTAAGACCGTTGTAAGGAGCACGCTCACCAAGTGCTTCTTCGATACGGATTAGCTGGTTGTATTTAGCAACACGGTCAGAACGGCTCATAGAACCCGTTTTGATTTGACCTGCAGCAGTACCAACAGCAAGATCAGCAATGGTCGCATCTTCAGTTTCACCAGAACGGTGAGAAATCACTGCAGTGTAACCTGCGTCTTTTGCCATCTTGATTGCAGCCAAGGTTTCAGTTAGAGAACCAATTTGGTTGAATTTGATCAAGATAGAGTTAGCAACGCCTTTTTCGATACCTTGAGCAAGGATCTTAGTGTTGGTTACGAATAGGTCATCACCAACAAGCTGAATTTTACCGCCAAGCAGTTCAGTTTGGTGCTTGAAGCCATCCCAGTCAGACTCGTCTAGGCCGTCTTCGATAGATACGATTGGGTACTCTTCAACAAGGCCCGCTAGGTAGTGGTTAAATTCTTCAGAAGAGAAGATTTTACCTTCGCCTTTCATGTTGTAGTTGCCCGCTTCTTTGTCGTAGAACTCAGAAGCAGCACAGTCCATCGCTAGTGTAACGTCTTTACCTAGCTCGTAACCTGCAAGCTCAACCGCTTCTTTAATCGCCGCTAGTGCCGCCGCGTTAGATTCTAGGTTAGGAGCAAAACCGCCTTCATCACCTACCGCTGTGCTCATGCCTTTGCCTTTAAGAACTTTAGCAAGGTTGTGGAAAACTTCAGCACCGATGCGTAGGCCTTCTTTTAGCGTTTTAGCGCCAACAGGTTGAATCATAAACTCTTGGATATCAACGTTGTTATCCGCGTGCTCACCACCGTTGATGATGTTCATCATAGGTAGAGGCATAGAGAATTGGCCAGGAGTGCCGTTTAGCTCAGCAATGTGCTCGTATAGAGGCATGCCTTTTGCTGCTGCTGCTGCTTTTGCGTTTGCAAGAGAAACCGCTAGGATTGCATTTGCACCAAATTTAGATTTGTTTTCAGTTGCGTCAAGGTCGATCATCACTGCGTCAACAGCCGCTTGGTCTTTCGCGTCTTTACCAACCAAAGCTTCAGCGATTGCACCGTTTACTGCGTCAACAGCTTTTAGTACACCTTTACCAAGGAAACGAGACTTGTCACCGTCACGAAGTTCAAGTGCTTCACGAGAACCTGTTGATGCACCAGAAGGCGCCGCTGCCATGCCAACAAAGCCACCTTCAAGGTGAACTTCAGCTTCTACTGTTGGGTTACCACGTGAGTCGATAATTTCACGACCTAGAACTTTAACGATCTTAGACATTATGTTTCCTCTCATTCTAAAAAGTAAATGTCAAAATAAATGGGCAGTGGCCTCATGCCCCTGCCCTGATTTGTCATTATTCAGACTGTTCGCGCTGGAAATCACCAGCCGCTTTCACAAACCCGCTGAACAATGGGTGACCATCGCGAGGTGTCGATGTGAACTCAGGGTGGAACTGAGCAGCAACAAACCACGGATGATCTGGGTTTTCAATCATTTCAACCAAGCTCTTATCCGCTGACAAGCCAGAAACTTTAAGACCGGCTTTCTCTATTTGCGGGCGCAATTGGTTGTTGACTTCATAGCGATGACGATGACGCTCATAAATCGTTGTGCTGCCATACACATCAAATGCTTTTGACCCTTTCTCAAGGTGGCACAACTGAGAACCCAAACGCATAGTACCACCGAGGTCAGATTTTTCAGAGCGCTCTTCTACATTACCCGCTTCATCAACCCATTCGGTGATCAAGCCAACAACTGGATATGGCGTTTCTTTGTCAAACTCAGTCGAGTGCGCACCTGGCATACCAGCCACGTTACGAGCGTACTCAATCAAGGCAACTTGCATACCAAGACAAATGCCCAAGTATGGAATTTTGTTTTCACGAGCGTATTTCGCTGCTTGGATTTTTCCCTCAATCCCGCGGTCACCAAAACCACCTGGAACCAAGATCGCGTCTAAGCCCTCAAACATCTCATCGCCTTTGCTCTCAACATCTTGCGAGTCTACATACTTAATGTGGACAGTGAGGCGATTTTTCAACCCTGCGTGTTTTAATGCTTCGTTGACCGACTTATAAGCATCTGGTAATTCAATGTATTTACCGACCATGCCGATCGTGACTTCACCAAGTGGGTTCGCTTCAGCGTAAATGACTTGTTCCCACTCAGCAAGGTCGGCTTCTGGAGCCTCAATACCAAAACGTTGGCACACTAGGTCATCTAGGCCTTGTGATTTAATCAATTGTGGGATCTTGTAAATAGAATCCACGTCTTTCATCGAAATAACCGCTTTTTCTGACACGTTACAGAACAAAGCAATTTTCTTGCGCTCATTGGCAGGAATAACGCGGTCGCTACGACAAACGAGAATATCTGGTTGAATACCAATCGACAGTAGCTCTTTTACTGAGTGCTGAGTAGGCTTGGTTTTGACTTCACCAGCCGCCGCTAGGTATGGCACTAAGGTCAAGTGCATAAACAGAGCTCGCTCACGGCCGATTTCAACGGCGAGTTGTCGAATCGCTTCCATGAACGGTAAAGATTCGATATCACCAACGGTACCACCAATCTCAACGATCGCAACGTCTTGGCCTTCAGCGCCAGCAATCACGCGATCTTTAATCGAGTTAGTAATATGAGGAATAACCTGAATGGTCGCTCCTAGGTAATCACCACGACGCTCTTTACGCAAAACATCTGCGTAGACACGACCGGCGGTAAAGTTGTTGCGCTTGGTCATTTTGGTGCGAATAAAACGCTCATAATGGCCAAGGTCTAGGTCGGTTTCTGCCCCATCTTCCGTAACGAAGACTTCACCGTGTTGAGTTGGGCTCATCGTGCCTGGGTCAACGTTAATATATGGGTCAAGCTTCATCATCGTCACTTTGAGACCACGAGCTTCGAGAATAGCGGCCAATGAGGCAGCTGCAATACCTTTACCTAGAGAGGATACAACCCCGCCAGTAACAAAAATATAGTTTGTCGTCATGTTTAACCTGAAATTGGTTGAATGAGGGAAATGAAATTTCTTCTGGACGGGAGATAATTATACCCGAAGACCCTCATTGTCACAACGTGAAATCTACCACAGTAAACGGATTTATTTTTTGCTCGAAATCAAAAGCGCCTCACAAGCGAATAAATCGGTATTCTGTGCCTCAGTTTACGTGTTTTCTTTTCGTTTCACTTGCTGCCAAGCCGCTTCCATTTGCTCGAGATCGGCTTGCTCTAAATCGATATTATTTTGCGCTAATAAAGCTTCAACTTGATGAAAGCGCGCGGTGAACTTTTGATTGGCTTTGGCAAGGGCCACTTCTGGATTGACTTTTAAGTGGCGCGCGAGGTTAACGGTGGCAAAAAGCAAATCCCCCACTTCCATTTCGATCGCCTCTTGATCGGGAGTGACTTGTTGAGCTTCGTCAATCACCTCTTCAATCTCTTCTTGAACCTTAGCTACCACGGGCCCTAGGGTCGACCAGTCAAAGCCGACTTTGGCACATTTTTTTGTAGCTTAACCGCGCGAGACAATGCGGGTAATGCGCGCGGCACACTGTCAAGCCATTGCTGAGGTTGCTGTGTTTGGTTGGCTTTCTCCTCGGTCTTTAGCCTCTCCCATTGCTGGTCGAGATCCACCGAGTTTTTCAATTCTGGATTGGCAAAAACATGCGGGTGACGATGAACCAATTTGTGGTTAATCCCCGCGACGACATCATCAAAATCGAAGATATTTTGCTCTTGTGCCAATTGGCTGTAAAAAATAATTTGAAACAGCAGATCGCCTAATTCTTCTTTTAAATTCTGCCAATCTTGCTGCAAGATGGCATCGACGACTTCATAGGTCTCTTCAATCGTGTGAGGAATGATGCTGGCGAAATCTTGTTTCAGATCCCATGGGCAACCACGCTCAGGATCGCGTAATTGGGCCATAATGCCCCTCAGTTTGGTGATGTGATCATCCATATTCATTGTTCTCTTTGTGTAGCCCTAACCCAAACGCTTAACCAGTACGACGTCTTTAACTTGTTCAATGCGTTTAACAATACGCTGATAAATATCAATATTTGAGACCTCTAGATCAAAGTCCATAATACTGAGCTGACGTCGGTAATCGGTTCTACTTTTCATATTGATCACTTTCACTTTCTCATTGACCAATACCGAAGAGATGTCTTTGAGTAACCCCGTTCGCTCTAACGCCTCAACCCGAACGGTGAGGACGTATGAGCCGACAAACCCCTGACCCCACACGGTATCAATGATGCGTTCCGGAGCGTGATGGCGCAGCTCTTCTAACTGCTCACAATCATGTCGATGGACTGAAATCCCCCGCCCTTGGGTAATGTAACCTTTGATCTCATCGCCTGGGATCGGCTGGCAACAACGGGCGAGATGCGTCATCAGATTATCGACTCCTTCGACAACAACGGCGTCTTTTTTAGGACGACTAGTCTGATGCAAACGCTGGCCGGCATCTTGGATTTTTTCTAGAGCTTGTTGGTCTTCTTCTTCAGCGGTCGGCTTGTTGACCAAGGCGTTGATATGATTAATCACCTGATTAATGCGAAGGTCGCCACTGCCAATCCCTGCGTAGAGCTCATCAGCGGTGTTCACATTGAAACGCTTTAAGGCATACGCCTCGGCATCTTTTAAGGTGGCCCCTATCTTGAGTAGTTCGGCTTCGAGGATCTCACGCCCAGCTTCGAGGTTTTTCTCGCGGCTTTGCTTTCTAAACCATGCGTTGATTTTGGCGCGGGCGCGTCCCGAGTGGACAAAGCCCAACGCGGGGTTGAGCCAATCACGAGAAGGGTTAGGCTCTTTTGCCGTGATGATTTCCACTTGATCGCCCATCGATAACTTATGGGTAAAAGGCACAATACGGCCATCGACTTTCGCACCGATGCAGCGGTGCCCCACTTCAGAGTGGATATGATAAGCAAAATCCAAAGGGGTCGCCCCCATCGGCAAGTCAACCACATCGCCTCGTGGCGTAAAGGCGTAGACACGATCGTCAAACACTTGGCTGCGAAGCTCATCGAGCATTTCGCCAGAATCTGACATCTCTTCTTGCCAATCGAGCAGTTTTCTCAACCACGTGATTTTTTCATCATAGCCACTGCGCCCAGAGCTCGACCCTTCTTTGTATTTCCAGTGCGCCGCCACACCCAGCTCTGACTCTTCGTGCATTTGCTTGGTGCGAATTTGGATTTCAATAGTCTTGCCTTCAGGGCCCAAAATCACAGTATGGATCGACTGGTAACCATTGGGTTTAGGGTTGGCAACATAGTCGTCAAACTCGTTAGGTAAATGCTTATACTGAGTGTGTACCAAACCCAAAGCGGCGTAACAGTCTTGCAGTTGATCAGCGATGATCCGCACCGCGCGTACATCAAACAGTTCATCAAAGGCCAAGCTTTTCTTTTGCATCTTACGCCAAATACTGTAAATGTGTTTAGGACGCCCATACACTTCAGCATTAATGCCAGATTGCTTCATCTCTTGGCTTAGATTAGCGACAAAGTCTTGAATGTATTGCTCACGTACAATACGACGTTCAGACAACTGTTTCGCGATTTGCTGGTAGGTTTCCGGTTGCTGATAACGAAAGGCGTAATCTTCAATTTCCCACTTGAGCTGACCAATCCCCAATCGGTTCGCCAAAGGCGCATAGAGATTAGTACATTCACGGGCAGCGGCTCTTCGCACTTCATCTGGGGCTTTTTTGACTTCGATAAGATTGGCGATACGCTCGGCTAACTTGATCACGACACAGCGAAAATCATCGACCATCGCCAATAACATACGCCGCACATTATCAACTTGCTCGGAAGCGGCACTGCCCTCTAAGTTGACATTGAGCTGCCCAATTGCCGCCATTTCTTCTACGCCGTCAATCAGTTTAACCACTTCATTCGAGTAGTCTTCTTGCAGGCGCTCGCGACTCAATGCCCCTGTTGAGACAAGCGGAAACAATTGAGCGGCTTGTAACGTGGCACGGTCCATCGATAACGTCACCAATATCTCGATCATTTCCCTGCCGCGCCACAACAAAAGCTCTGCACTCGGGTGCTCTGCTACGCTCTCTTCGCAATAGCGATAAACGCGAATCAAATGCGAAGACACTTTAGGCTCAAGGTGAAATTGTGCTACCCATTGCTCTAGATCAAATTGTTTATCAGCATTTAGATGTGCGCTTCTTACCGCAACCATGTTTATTCCTAATTTTGTGTTCAATTCGCGTAAAAAAGTCAGCTCACTTAACGCGTAAATAAAGCCATTGATTCTAAGTGACTCGTGTGGGGGAACATATCTAACGCACCGAGTTTTTCTAAGCGATACCCTTGTTCAAAGAGTTGCTGACTGTCCCTTGCTAGGGTAGCAGGATTACAGGAAACATAAACCACCCTTTTTACGCCTAAGTGCGCAAATTGTTCAACAATCCCTGCAGCGCCAGCCCTAGCCGGATCAAGCAACACTTTATCAAACGTCCCTTTTGCCCAAGGATGCTCCGATATAGGTGCTTCAAGATTGGCGTGATAAAAATCCACATTGTCGATGCCTTGTTGCTGAGCGTTGTTTTGGGCGGTTTCGACCATACTTGCCACCCCTTCGACCGCCGTGACATGACGCGCTTTCGTGGCCAGTGGCAAACTAAAGTTACCCAAACCGCAAAACAGATCCAAGATATCATCTTGTGCTGTTGGGGCTAACCAATCGATCGCTTGTGACACCATGGCTTGATTCACCGCTTGGTTCACTTGGATAAATTGCCCCGGTAAAAAAGGAATTTTGGCGCTGGTCTCCTGATAATAAGGCCAATCGGCCAGCTCAGGCGCCCTCACTCCTTCACCAAAGTCCAAAAACAACTGAACGCCGCGTTGCTGACACCAATCTTGCAGTAATTGAGCGGTCGACTCCGGTAAGGTCTTGACTAATCGAAACAAGATACACGGCCCATTGTCTGCTAACACCAATTCGATGTGGCCCACTGCAGAAGCAAACTTTAACGACACAACCATCGCCTTGAGCTGAGCGAGAATCTCATTAAGGGAGCGATCCAATACCGGACAGTGATCAATATCGATCACTGTGTTGTTTTTGCGTTGGCGAAATCCCAAGTGAAACTGACCTTGTTTATTGACTGCACTCAAGCGAGTTCGGCGCCGATAATACCACTGCGCACCAGAAATGAGCGGCTCAAGGGAGAGATCGGTTTGCGCCCCTGAAAATTTTCGCATCAGTTGCTTTAATGTTTCTTGCTTGTGTTGCTGCTGAGCGGTATACGACAGGTGTTGTAAATCACAGCCACCGCATTGGTGATAATGAGGACACGTTGGCGGCACGCGCTCGGGGCTGGCTTTATTCACTTTGATCAGCCGCGCACGCGAATAATTGCTTTTTTGTTCGGTGACCTGGACGACCACCTCTTCTTGAGGCAGGGCGCCCTCGACAAAAATAGGGACCTGCTGTTGGTAAGCGATGCCGGCTCCGTGATGATCCAAGCGCTCAATCGTCAAAGATTGATGCTTCTTAGAAGCGGACTGTTTTTTCGGGGGTTGATAAAATCTGACCATGCTCATACTCATTGCGATAAAAAGATAGCCCGTCGGTATCACTAAAGTGACTGACTGGCATTGAGTGTACGCCCTGACTTGATTATTCTTGTTGTCACTTGTCAATCGCCACTCTGTTATGGCTTATTTTCCCATATCCAGACATTGAATGTAATTAGGTAATTATGACCAACTATGGCTTACGCGCTCGTGTCATCACGCTGACCCTAGCCCCGACTTTGATCATCGGCTTGATTTTGAGCTCTTTCTTCTCGTTTAATCGATACCGCGATCTCGAAAATCAAGTCATCACCACCGGGACCAGTATTGCCGAGCCTCTTGCCATTGCCAGTGAACCACACTTGTTATCTGAGAGCCGCGAAGCGGTTCGCCACCTAATTAGCTATGCGCATCGCAAAAACTCCAAGCTCATTCGCAGCATTGCGGTCTTTGACCAACACAATGAATTGTTTGTGACATCGAATTTCCATCCCAACTTTGAAACCTTGATGTACCCCAAAAACAAACCCATCCCCAATGTCAGCCATTCTGAGTTACGCGAAAACACCTTAATTTTACGCGTGCCAATCATTTCAGAGAACGATTATAACGGGCCAAACAGCACCGCCAACCAAGCGATTGGCTACCTTGCTGTCGAAATGGACTTATCGTCATTGCGCTTACAGCAATACCAAGAAATTTTTTCGGCTTTTCTCGTTCTCATTCTCGGTATTGGCTTGGCGGGTATGTTTGCTTTTCGCTTGATGAATGAGGTGACAAAACCGATCAGTCATATGCGCAATGTCGTCGATCGCATCAGGCGCGGCCACCTCGATTCGCGTATTGATGAAAATATGCACGGCGAGCTCGATGAACTCAAAAAAGGCATCAATGCGATGGCGATCTCCTTGTCGGAATACCATATCGAAATGCAAAACAGCATCGATCAGGCGACCTCCGACTTACGTGAAACCCTAGAACAATTAGAGATCCAGAACGTCGAACTCGACATTGCCAAAAAACGCGCCCAAGAAGCCGCGCGCGTCAAATCAGAATTTTTGGCCAACATGTCGCATGAATTGCGCACTCCCCTTAACGGCGTGATTGGATTTACTCGCCAAATCCTGAAAACCCAACTGACAAACAGCCAAACAGACTACCTTCAAACCATTGAGAAATCAGCAAAGAATCTATTAAACATCATCAATGACATATTGGATTTCTCCAAACTTGAAGCCGGTAAACTCGCCCTAGAAAACATCCCATTTGAATTTAGAGAAAGTTTAGAAGAAGTGGTGGCTCTACAAGCAGCCAGTGCTCATGAAAAAGGGCTCGAACTCACTTTGCGACTCGATAGCAGTATTCCGCCGGCAATAGTGGGCGATCCACTGCGAATTCAACAAATTCTCACCAACTTGGTCGGAAACTCGATCAAGTTTACCCAACATGGCAATATCGATATCAGTGTCGAACTCAAAAGCCACCACCAAGATCACATTGAATTGCAGTTTATGGTCAAAGACACGGGGATTGGTATATCTGAGCGTCAGCAAGCTCAGCTCTTCCAAGCCTTTAGTCAAGCCGATGCCAGTATCTCACGTCGCTATGGCGGGACCGGCCTTGGCTTAGTCATCACGCAAAAACTGGTCAACCAAATGGGTGGAGAAATTAGCCTCACCAGTCGCCTACACCAAGGGTCGACCTTCTGGTTCACGTTAAATTTACACGTTAGCGATATGCCAATATCAGACACGATTAATACCGAAGCGCTGCACGGACAACAAGTCTTGTTGATTGATAGCAATCTTCAGTCTGCCTCAATCACCCAGGCTATGCTTAATGAAGAAGGCATCCAGGTCAGCTTTCAAGACGCTTTGCCGACGCGTTGCGATCCGGTGGATCACCTGTTGCTTTGCCTATCGCCAAACCAAACTTATTTACCCGGTGCAGTGGAAGAAATGATCGAAAAAGCGCAGCAGCTTTGCTCCGAGATCGTATTAGTCACGCCGACCACAAGCCTTGCAATGGCAGACAATATCATTGCGCATTATCCCGTGAAGAGTTTGACTAAACCCCTAGCGAAGAAAAAGTTATTACAGGCGCTCATCGGCCCGCAAAAGCCGGTTACCAGCAACCCTTCACCCGTCGAAATAACGCCGTGCATTGAGACCTTGCCACTCACGGTATTGGCTGTTGACGACAATCCCGCCAACCTCAAATTGATTTCCGCCCTACTAAAGGAACGAGTCGACCACGTGGTCACCGCCCGCGATGGTACAGAAGCGGTGACCCTGGCTGAGCAACGAGCGTTTGATCTGATTTTTATGGATATTCAGATGCCCAATATGGATGGTGTGAGCGCGTGCCAAGCGATCAAACAAGGCCGTCAAAATGCCCACACTCCGATCATTGCCGTTACCGCTCATGCACTCGCGGGAGAAAGAGACCGCTTACTGAAAAAAGGCATGGATGATTACCTGACCAAACCGATTGAAGAACATATTCTCGAGCAGGTGTTACAACATTGGAACCCCCATTATGATCAGCAGGCGATCTCACCGATAGCCTTACCAGAAGGGACACAGCTAGGACAGTTGTCGAGCTTTGATAACCA
Source organism: Vibrio sp. (assembly GCA_041587235.1). GTDB lineage: Bacteria > Pseudomonadota > Gammaproteobacteria > Enterobacterales > Vibrionaceae > Vibrio. The sequence goes on along the minus strand of JBFGYW010000017.1, from coordinate 127 downwards.
TTCCATTGATTGGTCACAAGCCTTAAAGCAAGCGGCGAACAAAGAGGATCTGGCCCGCGATATGTTAGTGATGCTGGTCAGTAGTTTTGCTGATGTAGAGCAAGTAGTTGAAGCAGCCCTTGCCGGT
>JBFGYW010000016.1:0-31604 GCA_041587235.1 Vibrio sp. | reverse complement strand
CATGCCGAATGGTTGGTGATAATGTCAGTTTAAAAACAGGAGTGCTGGTGGATGGGCCGGGGGCGATAAAAGTAGATGGGTATTGGCGCCCTCTGTTTTCAAATGAGGACTTGAAAGGATTAATGGTCTTCTCAGTTCAAAAGTAAACAATACAGAATATCCATCGACACTAGATTGAAGTGGCTGCGTTTTACGGGCACTAAAACAATACTGGTTAATAGATATTCTAATTACTGATTATATCAGCGCCCTCTCTATAAGTGAAAATGGGCAATTTGCGAGGTTTGCTGCTCGGCCAGTTTTTGCAGTGCTTGGCTCACTTTCTTGTTTTTATCCGCTTCATTAACCGCTGATACACCAAGGTCAACAATGTGTTGAATCGTTTGATTAACCTGTTGAGCTACTATGGATTTATCTTCTGCAGTCTGTGCAATGGATATACTACTCTGTCTTGCCATAGCAAGTTGCTGAGCAATCTCTTGTAACTGTTGCTCATTTTTTTCTGTATGCTCAGAGCATTCGCCTACCATTCTATCGCCTTTATGCATAACCGTCTGTACTTCTTGGCAAGCCTGTTGTAATGATTCAATCACGGTCATAATTTCGACCGTGGCTTTTTGAGTACGCCCAGCCAGAACGCGTACTTCATCCGCAACCACGGCAAACCCGCGACCTTGTTCACCAGCACGCGCTGCTTCAATCGCCGCATTCAAGGCTAATAAATTGGTTTGCTCAGCAATGCTTTGAATAATAGTTAAGGTACTGGCAATATCTTCCGAGCGCTGACGTAAACCATCAGAAATTTGCACACCATCGCCCATGAGGTTGCGAAGTTCTAAGGTTAAACGATGCGTTAATTGGATACCTTGCTGGCCGTAATAGGCTAAATCGACCACATTTTCGATGTCATCTTTAGCGCCGCTGGCTAAGGTCGACACATCGATAATTCCGTCATTCATCGCTTCAATCGAGGTCGCTGCTTGAGCAATTTGATCGCGCTGATCGGCAATTAAGCTCTGGCTGGTTTGACTGCTGGCTAACCCTTGCTTGGCCCCTTTTGCCAGCTCAGAAGCATTTTGGCTAACCGAGCCCACTATCGTACTGAGCTGCGCCGTCAACTCCGAAAGCTTATCGCTCAACAAACCAAATTCGTCCCCTTGCATGAGCTTGGTTTGTTGGTGGGAAAAGTCACCATCCACCAAGTATTGAATTTGATTTAAAGTCTGCTTTAACCCTCGACGAATCACCGTGACCACATTCCAAATGATCAGCAGGGATACCACCATCGAAACCACCACCACAAGCGCCATCTTTAACCAAATGACTTGCCCCTTATCTTCGGCACGCTGTTTGGTCGCCGCAAGCTCTTGTGTCACGAGATCATTGGCTTGTTTGATCAACGGCAGAACTTGCTCTGTCGTCCGATCAATCTCTGTTAGCAACTGTTTTTGCTGCGATAAAAATTGGCTGTTATTGGTGATAGAGTTAACCAAGCCATCTGGCTCAATCGATTTTTCCACCAATTCAAAGTAAGGCGCAATGATCTCTAGATCTGACTCGCCACTGGCCTGTAACTGATTGCGCTTAGAAAGCATCGCTTGATAATGTGATGTAATCGCGAGTAAATAGGTTTGCTGGGCCTGCAAGTCTTGAGTAAACAGTGCCTGCTCTACCGCTCGCCCCAACAACAAGCCATCGTTTTTCAAACCCACCGCGAGCCATTGATTGGCGGGCGCCGTTCCATCAACAACGTACTGGCTGTCGTCTTTAAAAAACGCCCACTCATTACTAAAATCATCGGCCAATTGTTGCTGTATCGCCTCCGCTTTTAGAGACTGTTCACGCAATAAAAATTGTTGCTCGACCAAGGTAAACAGAGATTGAGCGTATTGATCGATCTCGGTGATCAAAGGAGAAAAATGTTGGCTGTCATTGGCCATGGCGCGTTGTTGTAACGCTTGTATCGTGGTTTGATAGGCAGACTGCATCTGCTGCGCTTGAGACTTGAACTTGTCTCGATTGCCTTTTTGTGACTCAATCCGATGCAAACTGACCAATCGGTTGATGTTGAGCAACAGCCCCGATAAACGGTTACTTTGCTCTGCTTTAGGAACTAACGTATCTATGGTGTGTTCAAGTTGATGGTTGATTGACGACAAGCTCCACAAGCTCATCACGATAGTAATGACAATTAACGCAAATAAGACGAAAAACCCCGTTGAAGTTCGTTGAATCACTGATAGTTTCATAATTTGTCCACGTCTTGAACGACTCGATAACAGGTAAGATAACCCGGCACGATTTCTAGTTATAATTCATACAAATGATATAAACTTGTTGCGCTATGGCCAGTGAATATTGTCGAAATTGATAACTTAGGCCTGACGAACTCTTCTATTTTGTGACCAAAAGCCATTTGCAAGCCGATTTTTCAACCAAAAATGAGACTATTTTTGTTTGATCAAAGCCACAATTTGCAATTCAACCAAACACACAAAGGTGAAGCCGCTCAAATAACACACCAGCCAGATTTGTAATACAATAACAAGATTGCTATGAATACCGAAGTAACATTAAGTTACGTTTTAACTATAACAAAATCATTCCATAACGTTGAAATAGGTATCCACCATGAAAAAAACACTGTTAACCGTCCTTGCCGCCTCGGTCCTTGCCAGTGTGGGGGCTCAAGCTCGCACCTTGACACTCGGTCACGCCATGTCACTCGATAACGCCGCTCACAAAGGCATGGTGATTTTTGCCGAGCAGGTCGACAAGCTTTCCGATGGCGATCTCAAGGTAAAAATATTTCCCAATGCACAGTTAGGCTCAGAAAGGGATCAAGCGGAACAAGTGGTCACAGGGGCACTCGATATGGCCAAGATAAATGGTTCACTGGCCGAATCGTTCGAACCCACGTTTAAAACGATCTCGATTCCTTTCTTATTCCAAAACACCGAGCACATGCACAAGTTCATGCACAGTGATGCCGCCAAAGAAATGTTGCAATCGAGTCAAGGTAAAGGCTTTTTAGGTTTGACGTTTTATGACTCGGGTTCGCGCAGCTTTTATGCCAGTAAACCGATTAAAACCCCTGATGATCTCAAAGGAATGAAGGTGCGGGTACCAGAATCACCAACGATGATGAAAATGATCAATTTACTCGGTGCAAAAGCCACACCATTGCCCTTCACTGAAGTTTATACCGGCTTGCAACAAGGGGTCATTGATGCCGCTGAGAACAACGTGTCTAGCCTGGTTGAAATGAGACACTCCGAAGTCGCTAAGTACTACTCAACCGATCAACACACCATGAGCCCGGATTTGATCATCATTTCAGAATCAACCTGGAACAGCCTGTCGAAAGAGCAGCAAGACATTGTTTCGAAAGCGGCTGCTTACTCTCTTGATGAAGAAATAAAACTGTGGGATGAAATTGAAACGGCTAACCGAGCGAAAGCCAAAAAAATGGGCGTCACCTTTGTCCAGGTAGACAAAGCCGCCTTTAGAGAAAAGGTAAAACCTATGCTTGACGAAGCGATGAAGGATCCAAAACTCTCTGGCTACATCGACAAGATCAACGCGCTTTAGTCTCGAAATTTCTCTTTAATGCCAGGGGTAACTTGCCACCTGGCATTGTCATTGTTTGTGAGTTTATGTATGAAAAACCGTCTTGATTGTTTTCGCCGCGGCCTCGATAACAGCTTGCTTTGTGTATGTGGCGTGGCGTTATTCGTGCTGGTTATCGCTGTCACTTGGCAGGTATTTAGTCGTTATATTCTCAATGACCCGAGTTCGTTTACCGATGAACTGGCTCGCTATACCATGATTTGGCTTGGTCTGCTCGGTGCCAGTTATTTATTTGGTAAAAATGGTCACCTTGCCATTACCCTACTGCCGGAGTCATTGCCTCGTCAATATAAACGCTATTTACTTACCCTTATCCATCTGCTGTCCTTCACTTTTGTCTCTCTGGCCATGATCAAAGGGGGGTTAGCATTGATAAGCCGAACTTGGCATCAATTTTCACCCTCGCTACAAATTCCTATGGCGTATGTCTATGCCATCTTGCCCGTTGCTGGCTCATTAATGGCCATCTACATCATTTTAAATGTCGTTGAGATGCTCTGCTCAGACCAAAATAACGATCTCACTTAAGCGAGAAAGGAAAAACACTATGGATATTTCGATTGGATTTTGGTTGTTGTGCTTGTTTCTTCTCTTGACAGCATTGAGTGTCCCCATTGCCGTGGCCATTGCCCTCTCTTCGCTGGTCATTATGTTTACCATTTTGCCGTTTGATGTTGCCGTCATGACCGCTGGACAAAAAATGGTCACCGGAGTTGATAGTTTTAGTTTACTTGCTATTCCCTTTTTCATATTAGCCGGGAATATTATGAATCGCGGCGGTATCGCCGCTAGACTGGTCAACTTCGCCAAACTGCTGGTCGGTCGCTTGCCGGGTTCTTTATCTCAGGTCAACATTTTGTCCAACATGATGTTTGGCTCCGTGTCAGGTTCGGCCGTAGCCGCTGCCGCCGCCGTTGGTAAAACACTGTCACCACAAATTGAAAAAGAAGGTTACGACAAATCATTTACTACCGCTGTGAATGTGGCGTCCTGCCCAGCTGGATTATTAATTCCACCGAGTAACTCATTAATTGTTTTTTCTGTTGTCAGTGGCGGGACGTCTGTCGCGGCCTTATTTATCGCCGGGTATGTCCCCGGGATTTTAATGGGTTTAAGCTGCATGCTCGTTGCCTACTTTATCGCTAAACGCAAAGGCTATGGCGTCCAATCCTATCAACGACCAACTTTTTCTCAAGCCCTGACCACCTTATGGCAAGCCCTTCCGAGCTTAGGTTTGATTGTCGTTGTCATTGGCGGGATCACTGGAGGGGTATTTACCGCCACAGAAGGCGCCTGTATCGCCGTGCTTTACGCCCTAACCCTGTCATTGTGCTACCGCTCGTTAAGTCTTAAAGACATCAAAACAATTTGTATAGAAAGTACCGAGATTACCGCCATCATGCTATTTTTAATTGGCGCTTCAACCATTATGTCTTGGGCGATGGCCTTCACTGGTTTACCGACTATGATCAGTGATTGGATGTTATCGATTTCAGACAATCCTGTGGTCATTTTTATTTTAATGAATATCATCTTATTAATTGTCGGGATGTTCATGGATTTGACCCCTGCACTCTTGATCTTTACCCCTATATTCATGCCTATTGCCAAACAATTAGGCATGCATGATATCCATTTTGCCATGATGATCATTTTTAACTTGTGTATTGGTATTGCTACCCCACCGGTGGGAACCGCTTTATTTGTTGGCTGTAGTGTCAGCGGAGCAAAGATTGAACACGTGATCAAAGCCATTTGGCCATTTTGTGCAGTCTTGATTGCCACCTTAATGGTGATTACTTTTATTCCACAAGTGAGCCTATTTTTACCTCGCCTATTTGAACTAATTCCATAATTGTTTTGGTTTATCTCTGTCATCGGTGCTTTACCTAAAGCACCGGTGCTGCTCTTTTAAGCTGACGCTTTACTTATGGCGATTAGTTGATCTTACACACAAATTTATTTACCCAATATATTGAACTGTGATCTTGTACCAAACTTATTGTTGGCAAATTTGTACTTTCTGCCAGATCGAAAAAAATTAAGTTAATAGCAATTAATTTCATAAACATTCAATTGTTCTAAGGGTTACTATGACAATACGAAAACTCCTGTCGCTGTTAGCGATATCTGCTACGGTGAGTTTCTCTCTACACTCCAAAACCTTGACTCTTGGCCACGCCATGTCAGTCGACAGTGCATTACATCAAGGTATGCTGGTCTTTGCTGAGAAAGTGAAGCAACGATCACACGGAGATATCACTATCGAGATATCGCCCAGTGCAGAACTTGGTCCGGAGCGAGTGTTAGTCAAAAAAATCATTAAAGGTGAACTGGATTTAGCCAAAATAAATGGCTCACTTGCCGAGTCCTTTGACCCGATTTTTAAAACGATCTCGATTCCCTATTTATTTCGCAATACGGCCCACATGAGAACCTTTCTTCACAGTCACACCGCTCAAGAAATGCTGGAGTCAGTAAAAGATCAGGGGTTTAGGGGATTAACGTTTTACGACTCCGGTTCACGCAGTTTTTATTCGAATAAGCCGATCAGAACCCCACAAGATATGCAAGGATTAACGGTCAGAGTCCCAAATTCCCCTACAATGATAGAAATGGTTGATCTACTGGGTGCAAAAGCTGTTGCCTTGCCATACACCAAAGTACACCAAGGGCTTGAAAAAGGTACTATTGACTCGGCAGAAAACAATTTATCAAGCCTAGTGGAAATGAAACACGCCAACGTGGTCAAATACTATTCTATTGACCAACACACGATGACGCCGGATATACTGATTATTTCAGAAAAAGTATGGCATAGGTTATCGGTCAAAGAACAGACTATTCTCAAACTCGCCGCCATTGATTCACTTGAGCAAGAAATGAAATTGTGGGATCGAATAGAGAAACAGAATATCGCCAAAGCACAATCACTAGGCATTCAATTCATATCTGTTGATAAACAAGCGTTTAAAGAAAAAATGCATCCGATCATGGAACAAGCACGCAATAATCCAGTCATCGCTCCTTACATTCAAAAGATACAAGACCTTTAATATTCCGATAAAAGCATTCCCTTTCTATTCACGGAATGCTTTTATCGTTTTCCTCATAATACCTACTCAAATAATTAAAAAGATAATTTTGATCTTTTGCGCAGATTTGATCACAGCATTGGCATGTAATGTGAGTTCTATCAAAAAAGCCCTATCACTTATTGGTAAAGTTGCTTATCACTTCCAGACTTAACGCAATCAGCACTCATTTCGATCCCATCAAGCTTCCCTTGATACCATTAGATTAGGAATAAGATAAGCCATGAAAACGTCAATATTTCTCTCGATTGCAACATGTCTAGCATTTAGTCTGCCACTTCAAGCCAAGACTCTAGTCCTCAGTCATGCCATGAGTCTTGACAGTGCCGCTCACCAGGGCATGGTGATTTTTGCCGAAAAAGTTCAGCAAAAATCCTATGGCAAGTTAACCATAGAGATCAAAACCAATGCTGAATTTGGCTACGGTCGTAAGTTAGCGGAACATGTGATCAATGGTAAACTGGATATCGCGAAAATTAATGGCTCCTTAGCTGAGGTCTTTGAACCCAACTACAAAGCCTTGTCGCTGCCCTTTTTATTTCGCAACACCGCCCATATGAGAAGTTTTATTCGCAGTAGTGTCGCTCAAGAAATTTTGCACTCTAGCGCGGGTAAAGGGTTTATTGGCCTAACCTTTTACGACTCGGGTTCGCGCAGCTTTTACTCGACAACACCAATCACCTCGCCCGACGACTTAAAAGGCAAAAAAATTCGCATCCCCGAATCACCCACCATGATTAAAATGGTCGAAACCTTCAGTGCAGAGCCGGTATTAATGCCCTTGCCTAAGGTCTACACTGGCCTAGAGCAAGGCCTGATAGACGTTGCCGAAAATGACATTTCCACCTTGGTTGAAATGGACCACACGGATCTGACAAAGTTTTATTCAACCAATCAACACACCATGAGCCCAGATGTATTAATTATTTCAGAGTCGACGTGGAACAAGTTATCTCATGTTGAACAACGCATTTTGAAGCAAGCCGCGGCGGACTCTCTCGATGAAGAAATCAAACTCTGGAACCGCTCAGAGATTAACAATATTGCCAATGCAAAAAACAGAGGGGTGACTTTTGTCCGCGCCGATAAACACGCATTTAGAAGCAAAGTCAAACCTTTGTTCGATGAAGCAATGAAGAGCGATAATGTCGCTTATTATGTCGAAAAAATTAATAATTTATGAGTTTTTAAGCACTTGAAATTTTTTTATCGCTGCGATAGGAGCGGCAATAGGCCAAAAAATCCTCTTTGGGAACGGCGGGGCTGAAATAATAGCCCTGCTGATAATCGCATCCCAACTGAGTCAGTTGCTGACTGGCTTGCAATGTTTCGACGCCTTCGGCCACAACGCTAAAATCCAACGCCTTAGCAAGATAAATCACCGACTCGACAATTGAACGGTCTGCGTGGTTATCCAACATATTCTGAACAAAAGAGCGATCAATTTTTAATTGCGACACCGGTAACTTGCGCAATAAAGACAGTGACGAATACCCAGTGCCAAAATCATCAATGCTGAAAGTAAAGCCCAATTTAGCTAAATGATTCATATGCATGGTGACTTGTTCAACATCCGTCATCATATCGCTTTCAGTCACTTCTAAAATTAAGTGCTGAGCCACCATCTCCGGGTATTTGGCTATCGCTTGACTCAATTGCTCGACCAGTTTGGGTTGATGCAGATCTTTGGCCGATAAATTAAAATGCAAAATTCCTTTAAACCCTCGCTCGACTAACCATTTTTGGTCGCGAAGACAACGCCCCAAAACCCAAGTGGTAATGTCGCCTATCATATTGGTTTGCTCAGCAATCGGAATAAACACATCTGGGCCAATGAAAGAGCCATCGGCTTGAGGCCAGCGAATTAACAACTCCGCTCCATCGATAGATTGCCTTTTCATGCATAACAACGGCTGAAAATACAACTCAAATTCGTCATTTTGCAAAGCTTGCTTAATTTTTGCCGCAATCTCAAGGCGCTGCTTCACCCCCTGTTCCAACTCTTGGGTAAAGACTTTATAAGGCAAGTGTTGGCGCTTTGAGTGGTACATCGCAATATCGGCGCGTCGAAGGAGTTGCTCTAAGTTTTGACTGCAGTCGGGAAAACAGCTCACCCCAACACTCGCACTCAGGTGAAAAGTATGATCGTCGACCACCAAAGGAGGCACCAACACCGAATGAAGCCCAGCAATCACCTCTTGATAAGAATCAACACATTGGGGGTCGGTATGGTTTATCACCAGAGTGAATTCATCACCGCCCATACGATACAAACGACACCCAGGTTTTAATTGTTGGCTCATGCGAGCGGTAACCTTGTGCAACACCTTGTCGCCAAAGTAATGCCCAAGCCCATCATTGATTTGTTTAAAATTGTTTAAATCGATCAACAACAAGACAAATGGAATTTCCTCTTGTATTTGGCTTTGCATATCATCACTAAAGGCTTTGCGATTTTTAAGCCCTGTTAGGCTGTCGTGACGAGCGTGAAAATACGCTTGCTCGGCGCTTTGAGAAATTTTATCTAGGCTCTTGCGGCTTAATCCGGTGATCAAACAGGCGAACACGCCACCTAAAAACATGATCAAAGCAAAGACAAGATAAAACAAGTTGAATGGCACCACCCAAAAGTAGCCAATACAGCCGAGGTAACCCAGAATAAAAAAGGCGACAAAAGCCCACAAGAATCGCCACTGTGGCAAGGCGGTGCGTCGGCAAATGTGGGTTGTTTCTCGAAGGGTACACAATAAAAACATCAAGCCAACGAGGAGAAGACCAATGATCAATAATTGCATTAAGGAGTGGCCACAAACAGTCGGGGGTCAATGCCCAAAGTATAGAATCAAATATGACTTTTTGCATTACTGTATTGTGGCCATAGGAAGCATTTTCGCCTTAAACTCACGTAAAGAAAAAATGCAGATCTTTCAATAAATCGCAAAAAATCATCATGTTATGATTTCAAAATATCATAGTAGTACGAAAGTTATCATCTAGTACGACACCAGTTTAATACCCAGTTTTCAGCACTCTATTTTAGTATCTACTATGACGCTCTCACGATCTAAGCCAGATTACTCAAAAGCCATTACGGACTAAAATTATATTTTATCATTGCTTTGATAATAAAAAATTATGATGATAAAAAGCACTTGCTCTATACAAAGGAAATGCCATGTCTCTTGATAACAAACGTCTTCACCCGACGTGGTTAAAAACGTTCACCACCTTAGTGGAAACCGGTCACTTTACCCGCACTGCTGAAATTTTATTTATGACTCAACCTGGTGTCAGTCAGCATGTCAAAAAGCTCGAGGAAGCGTGCGGCCAAGCCCTGATTTCGAGAGTCAACAAACAGTGCCACATCACCGATGCCGGTAAAAAAGTCTATCACTATGCATTAAAAGCCCAAAAACTGGAACGCGAGTTAATTGAAATCATCAACCAGCAAGACCCATACAGCGGTGAGTATCGGCTCGCCTGCTCTGGCGCACTGGCTTTGCGGCTCTTTCCCGTGTTGCTCACGTTGCAGCGACAATACCCGAAATTACAGACCCACTTAGAAGCCGCGCCCAATCATCAGATGTTACAGGGAGTGAAAAATGGCACACTTGACGTTGCTTTAGTGACATCGACCCCAAGCGAAGGCTTATACGACAGTGAGTTGATTGGCTATGAACCACTCTGTTTAATTGTCCCTGCCGAGGTAGAAACCTCGTCTGTCGATACCCTAGTTGAGCAATTATTATCACTAGGGTTAATTCACCATCCTGACATCGAACATTACTTATCGCTGTACCTTGGCAAAACGGCGCTCACCGAACTCAAAACATTAACAGTGCACCACTTTGCCAAAAAAGCCTACATCAACCAAATTCACCAGATTCTCGACCCAGTGGCAGAAGGGCTGGGCTTTACTGTCTTGCCGCAATCGGCGCTCGACAGCTTTCCCCGCCGCGACCAGGTCCAAGTCTTAGAGCACCACCACCCGGTCACCGAACCCTTGTTTTGGGTGACTAAGCGCCATCGCCCCTTACCAGAGCGTTTTGACAAGTTAAAACAGCGCATCAAAGACACGCTCGAACTTAGCAATGCGTCGTGATCACTCCAATCTCATCAACAAGGTATTGCCTTGCTTTTGCACCTTGGCTTTACCTTGCGCGGGTTGTGCTTGCGACACATTGCGCACCTGGATCTGATCAAATCCCCACCCGTTTTTATACAAAAACGGCTTGATGTAGTGCTCGCGTAAATTGTGGCGATTAATAAAGGTTCTTGAGCGAGTCAAATCATAAAAATAATCACTCATTTTTCGTTCATCAAGGGTGACGACAATATGCTTAAATTGCTGTGGTTGCTTGAGATAATGACGCGCATCATTGGCGTTAAACAACTGAGCCATGTAAATCCGCTTGTGGTTATAGCCCGAATTGTAGTCATGCATCTTATAGGCAAAGGGCACACACAAACACACCAGTAAGGCGCCGCGTGCCCAATCGGTCTTGACCAGCAAGGCAAACATCATCAAGCCCAATGGCAAGGTGATCCCAGAGCGCAGTGGCACATTAACACCGAGCACAATCACACTGGCATAAATAGACAGGATAACCATAAAGACAATGACACAGTACTTGATCTCTTGTCCTAACGCCCACAGCACGACCCCAGCAATAGGAAGATAAAACCAAGCACTGAGGTTGGCAATATAACGGGCATTGCGCTCAAAATTGCCGCTGCTTTTTAAAATATTGTCCCAAAGAGAGGCCAGATCATGCATCGGCGTCGACTTGCGCCACTGAGCAAATTCAATCCAGTGCCCCTGCTCTGTGGCCAAGCTGGTATAAAGATACACCGAGAGTTGCGACACGCCATAGCCGACCACATACCCGGCAATCCACACCAAGACAAAACACACTATCTCAGACCAAGGGGCGCGCTTTAGTTGGCCGACAAACAGCAAAGGCATCAAAAAATAAAAGGCGGGATAAGTGGCAAAAAACAATACTCCAGCCGCCAGTAATAACGCCGTACGAGGCACCTTATTACTCAACAAAGCAGACAAGGCCATCATCAAGGTGCCCGCAACAAGCGTCATTGGCCATTTAAACAACATGGTAAAATAAGGGATGTTTAACGCGACCAAAGCAAATAACAAAGAAGACCACAATACAGGACGAAAACGATGGGCAACGACAAAGCAAAAGACAAACAAAAACGCGTTGCTCAGTAGCGCAGCCAGATCTGGGGGCATGCGTTTGAGCCCCTCAAACAAGGCAAAGTTAATCCAGCGCCCTTCGGAGATAAACTTCTCGGTGTAGCTCGGCATATAACTGAGCGCATCATGGGCGACATTTTCAATCAAAGAAATGTGTAGATTATAAACGGTCATCACCGCAACCAAGGCGGTCATTAGCCAATACAAAACGTGCATTTTTTGCTCACCTGGTAAGCTTGACCAACTCAAAAACCAGGACTTTGCTACTCGATTCATTGTCTCTCCTTAGCGAAACACCATTCGATAGCCCAGAAAATTCACCGTCATTGAAACCAACATAGCCATGCCTTGGCCAAGGTAAACATTGATGCCAAAACCATCGACACAAGCGTAAAGCAATGCCGTACTGCTCAACAAAGAAGCGCCATTGACGACAATAAATGCCGCCCCTTGCCCAGCGCGCTTTTGAGCTTGAAAGACAAAATGGCGATTGAGAAAAAAGCTCACCATCACCCCAACACAGTACGCCGCCACCGAGGCCAAAAGATAAAAGCCGAGCCACCAATGCAAAAAGAGAAAACTGGCATAACTGACCGAGCTATTCACCGCGCCGACCACCGCAAAGCGCAGCAATTGCCACCGCGCTTTGGTGCGGTTCTGCCCCGGCAACGTCGTCTCATGTTGGTGTACGCCCTCGGTTTTACCGTGCGTCTTTGCGTTACTCATGACGGGTGCTTAAAGCTGAGGTCTCGGTTTGAGTGGCATCGCTCCCCGTTGCCTTACTGTTTTCACCAGGCACGTCTTGCCGCTCAGGTGCGGTTTTACTGCTCTCCTTTGGCGTTTTTTTAACGATGTACAAAGGCCGGCCTTGTGACTGTTTGTAGATGCGTGCGACGTATTCACCAAGAATGCCAATCGAAATCAGTTGTACACCGCCCATAAACAGCACCGAAACCAACAGCGATGCCCAGCCAGAAACCCAGTGATCGGTGGTCAATCGATTGATCACCGAATAAATCAAGATGACAAAGGCAATCCCTGAGCTCATAAAGCCAAGGGCAATCGAAATTTTTAACGGCTTGACCGAAAAAGACAAAATGCCATCAAGGGCAAATTTGATCATTTTCTTGAGCGGGTATTTGGTTTCACCGGCAAAACGAGGCGCGCGTTGATAAGTCACTGAGGTTTGATTAAAGCCGACCCAACTGACCATACCGCGAATAAAACGCGATTTTTCTGGCATGGCTTTTAGCTGTTCAACCACTTGGCGGTCCATCAAGCGAAAATCACCAGTATCGAGTGGGATAGGCACTTCTGATAACCGGTTGAGTACCCGATAAAACGCTTTGGCCGACCAACGTTTAAAGCCCGATTCACCCTCGCGGCTTTCGCGAGTGCCATAAACCACATCGTAACCGGCTTGCCACTTTTCTATCATTTGCTCAATGACCGCGGGTGGGTCTTGCAAGTCGGCATCAATCAACACCACCGCCTCGCCCAAACTGGCATCGATTCCGGCGCTGACCGCCACTTGGTGACCAAAGTTACGAGAAAAAGAAATCACTCGAATCGCGTCATGGGCCTGACTGTGGGCCAATAATTTACTTTCCGTGTCATCGCAACTGCCGTCATTAACGAAAACAAATTCAAACGGGTGATTGCGCATCTGTTCACTAAATGCCAACAGCTCACTCACGGTTTGATCAATCACTTCGCTCTCATTAAAACAAGGCACAACAATGGATATCAAGCTCGACATTTCTCTCTCCTTGTTGAAATTTTTTCTTACATTAACAGGTCTTTGTAAAGGGACTTACAAGTTTTGGTGAATTGTGTGTACAAAATGTCACCGCGTATTGAGGCCGATGGCGATTTACTTTTCAATAAAACAACAACATCAAATCGTCATCTTTTTGTCACCAGAAACTCATTTTTCTGCCGCGGAACTGACACATGTTCTGCATACAATCCAAGAGCAAGAAATGCATGAGGTCATTGAGGTAACTATTACTATGGAACAGAAATCGCCATTCAGACTCCCGCGTAAAACCCCGTTTGGGGTCGGTGAAAATATCGCTGAGTGGGCTACAGGACTGAGCAAACTGGATACGTTTTATCAAACTCGGCCAGCCAATTGCAGCACAGAAGAATTTTTGCGCTACACCCTAAACGTGCTCAACATCGATTATCAAGTTGTGCGCGGCGCGGTAGACTCAATTCCCAAGCACGGCGCCACTGTCGTGATGGCCAACCACCCTCTAGGTTGTGTCGAAGGGGTTATTTTGGCGGAAATTTTATTAATGATTCGCCCTGATGTGCAAATTTTAGCTAACCAATACCTCAAAACCGTTCCAGAACTCGACCAGTTGTTTATTGGTGTCGATGTCTTTGAAGGGCAAAATGCCGCCAAAGCCAACCTCAAAGCGCTGCGTCAAGCCAACAAGCACTTAGCTGAAGGTGGCTTGTTATTAATGTTCCCCGCTGGCGAAGTGTCTCAACTAGTTGATCGAAAAGAAAAACGCTTAGAAGACAAAGAGTGGAGTCGCTCGGTCAGCCGTTTGATTCGCAAAAACAAAGCGCAAGCCGTACCGGTTTTTATCAATGGCCACAACTCCAAACGCTTTTATATGGCGGGAAAAATCCATCCTTTACTGCGCACCTTAATGTTAGGCCGAGAGCTGCTTAACAAGGGTCAGCAAACCATCGAGTTAGCGATTGGGGAGACGATTAAATACAAAGAACTCAACAAACTCGACGATCAACAATTAGTCAGTTATTTGCGTCTCAATACTTATTTGATGCAAAAGTACACTCAGCCGCCGGATGTGATGGCATCAAGTGAGCCAAGCCAGGCGATACCGATTGCCGAGCCTTTGCCTTTGACCGCCTTGTTGCAAGATATTCAGGCCTTGCCCAACGAAGCACACATGGTCTCGAGTGGTGAATTTGACGTTTACTGTGCCACCAGCGATCAACTGCCTTCAATGCTCCACGAAATCGCACGCCAACGTGAGATCAACTTTCGCGACGTGGGTGAAGGCACCGGCTTAGCCCTCGACATGGACGATTTTGACCACGCTTATTACCATCTTTTCGTTTGGGACCGTGAGGCGCAGCGTTTTGTCGGCGCTTACCGATTGGGTCTGGTCGATCAAATCCTCAGCCAAAAAGGCGTTGAGGGATTGTATTCTCGCACCTTATTTCACTACGACGAACGCTTTTTAAATACCATGGGCAAATCGATTGAAATGGGCCGCTCAGTGGTGGCGAAAGCGTACCAAAAAAGCATGAGCGCTCTGCTATTGCTTTGGAAAGGCATTGCTACCTTTGTTGCCCGCCACCCAGACTATACCCACCTGTTTGGGCCGGTTAGCATCAGCAACGATTATTGCTTGGAAGCGCGTCAATTGTTGGCCCAGTCGATGACCTTGCATTACTACGACGACCAAAGCGCCGAATACGTTTTGCCATCTAACCCTTTGCCTGATGCCAGTCACTGGAACACCGGGATGTTGACCGCGCTCGGGGATTTGCAATTGTTGTCGCGAGTGATCTCTCGCATGGACAACGGCAAAGGCGTGCCCGTATTGTTACGCCAGTACTTAGGGCTAAATGGCAAAATCGTTTCTTTTAATGTCGACCCGGATTTTAATGATGCCCTCGATGGTCTGATCATGGTCGATTTAAGCGATGTGCCGGTCAAAACACTCGCCCGCTACATGGGCCTTGATGCTGCGCAACAATACCTTGAATACCACGGTGTCGAGGTCAAATAATCAAAGTTAATGGTGATTTGCCATTAACCGCGTGTTAACCACTCATTGATTAACCTAAACCATTGGTGCAATACCAATGGTTTTTTTTATATGCGATTCTTGTGAGCCTATCTCACTTGCTAAAATTCAAACACCTTGCGAGAAATCAACCTCGGTATTGCGATACACTGCTCCTCGTTATAGGTAGCAATTGTACGGCCGACAGAGATGAGCACCAAGAGTACGCCCGATAATTGTGCGCTTGATGATCAAACCATCTCATTCAATCGCGGGTTTAAAACTCAAAAACATCGCTAGAAAATCACGTGCAGAATCACGACTCACTTGCCTTCTTATATTGATAAGAAAAAGTATATTAATAAGAAAAAGTTGCCTTGTTCTCAAGCTTGATATCTGCGCGTTCATTGACCTCACACTTAAATCAAATGGGCATAAGAACCCGAACAAAAAAGCGAGATAAGACCATGTTAAAAGCGCTTTTGGTCGAAGACGACATCGACTTGGCCTCAACATTAATCGATTACTTAGCTTTAGAAGATATCGAATGTGACTTTGCCGCCGATGGGATGGTCGGCTTAAATTTAGCCCAGAGCCAGGATTATCACGTGATGATTCTCGACCTCAACTTGCCCGGCTTACAAGGGTTAAGTGTCTGTGAGCGTTTACGCAGCCAAGGCATTGCCACGCCGATTTTAATGCTGACCGCCAAAGACACCCTTGAAGACAAGCTCAAAGGATTTGACAAAGGCGCCGACGATTACTTGATCAAACCCTTTGACATGGAAGAGTTGATCGCGCGCATCAAAGCGCTGTCTAAACGGCGTAGCGGGCAAGTCACCAAGTTACAGGTGGCGGATTTGACCTTCGATTTGACCTTAGGGGAAGTGACCCGCGGCGAAGGGCGTTTAAAACTCTCCCCAATTGCCAGTCAACTGCTGGAAATATTAATGCGCGCGTCACCGAGTTGCGTCACGCGTGAGAAACTGATCGAAGGGGTGTGGGGCGAAGAGCAACCCGATAGCAACAGCTTAAAAGTCCACATTTACAACTTGAGAAAACAAATCAATGCCCATGGCCCGGCCCTGCTTCACACTGTGGCAGGCCAAGGCTTTGTGCTTCGCGAAGAGAACTAATATGAAAATTCGCCGCAGTTTTAAAATTTACCTTTTTTGCGCCATGATCCTGATGGGGATCATTACCATTGCCAGTTTAACCACCATCAGCGGCAGCTATTATATTGATGGCATGGATCGCGCAATTCGCTACGCGATGATCGAAATTGCCAAAAAAACCGATATGGAAAAACGCAACCAAGCCAGTGTGCTCGGCTATAACCTATACCGCAACTGGGAGGATATTCCTAGTGCCATCTCAAAAAATGTTGAGCGCCCTCAATCATCATCACAATTGAACAAATGGTCTGACACTTGGCCTTTTTGGTTTACCCCACCGAATAAGGTCATCATTATTGCCCGTTACGACACGCCCAAAAACAAAACCATTTATATCACTCGAGTGTTTAACGACATCAAAAACGATAAAACGATGGAGAAACCAACGTTTTATCGACAACTTATCTGTATTGCCTTTATCGGTATCACCTTGTTTGTGATTATGTTGTTTTTTATTTTCCACCGCATTGCCAAACCTATGGAGCGCATGCTGGATTGGACCAAGGGTTTAAACAAAGAAAACTTACAAGACGATATCCCCGACTTTCGCTATACCGAGCTCAACACATTGGCTGAGCTGATCATCGCCAGTATGACCACAGTGCAAGACTCATTAAAACGCGAGCAAGAGTTCCTCTCCTACGCCAGTCACGAGCTCAGAACTCCGATTGCCGTGGTACGCAGCAACAGTGAATTGATGAAAAAGATGATGGCTCTGCCCAATAGCCAAGACAAACAAGCCATCGCGCTGACTCGAATTCAGCGCGCGGGACTGACCATGACCGACTTATGTGAAACCTTGCTTTGGCTCAATCGCCGCAACCATGAAAAACTGCCGCTCCAAGAGATTGCCCTCGATGAGCTCGTCACCCAAATCACTCATGAGCTCGAGTACCTTTGCCAAGGTAAACAGGTCAACGTTGAGCTGGTTACGAGCCCTTATACTTGCCGCTGTACGAAAACACTGGTGCGCATCGTGATCAGTAACTTAATTCGCAATGCTTTCCAACACACACACAACGGCAGTGTACTCATTAAACAGCAAGGCGGTGAGTTAGAAATCATCAATCACAACCAACACGAACCGCCCAAAGAAGCCGAGTTAGGCTTTGGCTTAGGTCTTGAGCTTGCCGAACGAATTATTCGCCAACAACAATGGCCCTACCAAGTCGAGAAACACCAACAAGGCCGCAGTATCTGGTTGGATTTCAAACAATAAAGCCAACCAAATTGATGAACAAATGAGCGAACTATTGATTGAAGTCAAATGTAGGAAAATTACAGAATTAAGGTCGTAAATTACACAACCGCCAATGAGAGAGAGAAAACTCACCACCAAGCGTGACATTGATCACAAAAACACAATTTCATCAAAGCTTAATGGGCTTATTAAGTGAGCAAAATCACACAAATAATCAAAGGAAAATTGGTATTTGTGTGATTGAAATCAATAAAGTACACCTTGACTTATAAAGTGACGCCTTTTTGTATCATAATTACCTCCATTTTTGAGACATAGATCACTAAAGTGCCATTTTACTGCTTCTTTATTAGACGATTGATCACAAAAATTTCTCATCCCTTTAAACTTGCGCCGACTGTGCTAAATTTCACTCAAACCAATAAAGACTCACCTGAGTCAACCAACGTAACCATTGAACATCAAAACGGGGAACAAGCATGATTTCACCAGAAGCTAAGATCAAAGTGCAAAACTTTGGCCGCTTCCTCTCCAATATGGTCATGCCGAATATCGGCGCCTTTATTGCATGGGGATTTATCACCGCACTATTTATTCCAACAGGTTGGATTCCTAACGAGACGTTATCGAAACTCGTTGGTCCAATGATCACTTACTTGCTGCCATTACTTATCGGTTATACCGGTGGTAAATTGATTGGTGGCGAACGCGGCGCCGTTGTCGGTGCTATCACGACCATGGGTGTGATTGTCGGTACTGACATTCCAATGTTCATGGGCGCTATGATTGTCGGTCCTCTTGGCGGCTGGGCAATTAAAACGTTTGACCAAAAAGTTGACGGCAAAGTGAAAAGTGGTTTTGAGATGTTGGTGAACAACTTCTCTGCCGGTATCATTGGTATGATCTGTGCGATCATCGCCTTTATGGTTATCGGTCCATTTGTCAAAGGCCTGTCAAACGTTCTTGCTGCAGGTGTTGATGTACTCGTAAGCGCTGGTCTCCTTCCTCTGACGTCAATCTTTGTTGAGCCTGCGAAAGTTCTCTTCTTGAACAACGCCATCAACCACGGCATCTTCACTCCGCTGGGTATTCAACAAGCGGACGACATGGGTCAATCGATCTTCTTCCTTATTGAAGCAAACCCAGGTCCAGGTTTTGGTATCTTGTTGGCTTACATGGTGTTTGGTAAAGGCACAGCTCGTCAAACCGCGGGTGGCGCTTCTATTATTCACTTCCTAGGTGGTATTCACGAGATCTACTTCCCGTACATCCTGATGAACCCTCGTCTCATCCTAGCGGCAATCGCTGGTGGTATGACAGGTGTCTTCACACTGACTATGTTCAACGCAGGTCTTGTCTCTCCAGCATCGCCAGGTTCTATCTTTGCGGTACTTCTGATGACGCCTAAAGCTTCAATTGTTGGTGTATTGCTGTCAATTGCTGCGGCAACTGCAGTGTCGTTCATCGTTGCTGCGCTGCTAATGAAAACGCAAAAAGAGACCGATTCAGAAGACGACATCGAAAAAGCCACTGCGCAAATGAAAGACATGAAAGCGTCTTCAAAAGGCCAAACCATCAAAACTGACGGCCCAGTCAACCGCATCATCGTTGCTTGTGACGCTGGTATGGGTTCAAGTGCGATGGGTGCAGGTCTACTTCGTAAGAAAGTCCAAACAGCCGGTCTTGATATCGATGTAACAAACATGGCGATCAACAGCTTGCCACAAGACGTAGACATTGTTATCACGCACAAAGACCTGACTGACCGCGCTCGTAAACACGCGCCAAACGCTCAGCACATTTCACTGACTAACTTCCTAGACGGTGACACGTACAACAACTTGATTGCAGAACTGCAGAAAGATTCTGCTCCAGCACCAGCGGCGGCGCCTGCAGCGGCACCAGAAGCACCGGCGGCTGAAGAATCTGCAAGTGTGTTCAAACTGCAAGCGAAAAACATCCACCTTGGCCTAACCGCAAGCAACAAAGAAGAAGCTATCCGCTTTGCCGGTGAGCAACTAGTTGCAATGGGTTACGCTGAGTCTGAGTATGTTGATGCGATGTTTGAACGCGAAAAACTGGTTCCGACTTACCTAGGTGAATCCATTGCGGTTCCTCACGGTACAGTAGAAGCTAAAGACAAAGTTCGTGAAACAGGTATTGTGATTTGTCAGTACCGCGAAGGGGTACAATTTACTGACGATGAAGATGATGTAGCTAAATTAGTTATCGGTATCGCAGCGAAAAACGACGAACACATTCAAGTTATCACAACGATTACGAATGCCCTTGACGACCCAGATGCTATCGACATCTTGACGCAAACCAACGACGTCAATGAAGTCTTGAAAATTCTCGGTTAATTAGGACAAACTCGCTCCTAAGCAGAGGTCAACAGCCACCCCCAACGCGCTGTTGGCCTCTTTTTCCAATCTTGATTAAGTAGGTATCCATCATGAACACAGCAATTCACTTTGGTGCAGGTAACATCGGCCGTGGTTTCATCGGTAAACTGTTAGCAGACGCGGGTATTCACGTTACCTTCGCTGACGTTAATGCGACCGTTGTCGACCGTTTGATCCAAGACCAAGCATACCAAGTTAAAGTGGTCGGCGAAGACTGCGTCTTCCAAGACGTCAACAATGTGACGGCCATGTACTCAAATAAGCCGGAAATTGTTGAAGCAATGGCAAAGGTTGATTTGATCACCACCGCGGTTGGTCCAACGGTATTGGAAATCATTTCATCGAGCCTAGCCAAAGCCATCGAACTGCGTTGCCAAGCGAAAAACACCACAGCATTGAACATCATTGCTTGTGAAAACATGGTTCGCGGTACGACTTTCCTAAAAGAGAAGGTGTACGCACAACTGTCTGAGAGCGCGCGCACTTTTGCAGACCAATACATTGGTTTTGTCGATTCAGCGGTTGACCGCATCGTGCCACCGGCAGAAGCGAGCGACAACCCACTCGACGTTACGGTTGAAAGCTTTAGCGAATGGATTGTTGACCAAACTCAATTTGTTGGCGACATCCCGAATATTCCTGGCATGGAAAAAACCGACAATCTGATGGCGTTTGTTGAGCGTAAGCTGTTTACCCTCAATACCGGTCACTGCATTACCGCTTACCTTGGCTGCCTAAACGGCGTGGACACCATTCGCGAAGCCATCGAACGTGAAGACATCCGCAGCGTGGTAAAACAAGCGATGCAAGAAAGTGGTGAAGTTCTGATTAACCGTTACGGCTTCGACCGCGAAGCTCACAGCGCTTACATCGAGAAAATTTTGGGCCGCTTTGCCAACCCATACTTGCTTGACGAAGTAGACCGTGTCGGCCGTCAGCCTCTGCGTAAACTGGGCGCAAACGACCGTTTGATCAAACCACTGCTCGGTACTATTGAATACAACACCGCGAATGATGCCATCTTACAAGGCGTTGCGGCAGCATTAAAATACAACAATGCCGATGACCCGCAGTCCGTTGAGCTTCAACAAGACATCCAAGAACTCGGTGTCGAAGCAGCACTGGCTAAAGTCAGCGGCTTAGAGCAAGACGGCGAGATCGTTAAAAAAGTGGCCGAGCTTTACCAAGCGCTATAAGGTCAACACGCTTTATCGACATCAATACTGACGTAGAGTCGGTAAAGCGTCATCACAGAGATAAACAGGGTGTACTTCCTGTTTATCTCCTGTGGTAGAGGCGCTCATCACCTTGCTATCTACCCATGTACATTGTAGTCTTTGCATCCCAAATTTAGCCGTACTTTTTACCCTGATTGATCTATGCGCGATAGCATAGCTTTGGATTCTCAGTCTTATGCAGCAACAACTCAGTGATAACGACATCCTAGAGCGATTAGAACAATCTCCGACCGTACGCGGTTTCTTTGTCAGTGCTGTGGATATTCTCACCCAAGGTATCGATCTGTTGATTCAGCGCGTGTTTTTAAAAGACGATTTTGCCGTTCAATCTGTGGTTGGCCCACTACTCGGTGAGCAAGGTCCTTTGGCCGATGTACACGTACGGCTAAAATTGTTATTGGGGCTTGGCGTGCTTAGCAATAAAACCTTCCAAGACATCGATGCGATACTCAAGCTCAGTCAACAGCTCAACCGCGAAGTCGACGAACATCAATTTACTTCTTTTCCCCTGTTGCAACGATTAGAACAGATCCCATCGATGACCATGGTATCTCAACAGGCGCAGCACCAGCTCAACCTGCCGAATATGGATGACAGTCTTAAAGCCATGCAAAAAGAGCGTCAAACCCAGGTGTTGATTTCAGCCCTGTCATTAACCTTAGTTCAGCTCTATCAAGAGCTCAATATCGAAAGCCCGTTATAAGCTTACCTTTAACCATTCAAGTGAATACTGCTGTCTATAATCCATTGCTCTAACGGTCTACGAGACAAAAAGATAGACCGCTAAATGCACAGACGAACACCTCATTTCCAGTCTCATTGTCCTCTTGGTCAGACCATCATTCCTTGCCCCAAGTTAGTCCTTGATCCTGATCAAACTGGTGCGTGAAATTATTTTTATTAATTTCATTTAAGTGAAATGCACAAGGTTCAATTACAGAAAAGAGTAAAAAACTCACCATTTTTATACTAATTTACCATATAAAAACGTATTAATATTGCTTTTGGTTTTATCAACCTTACCCTCTATTGTCTCTTTTCTACGTCTTATCTTTCATTATTTCCTCCCCAAGTAGTCCAGAGCTAGCAAAAAATTAGCATAAAAAATCACGAAAGTACCATTGGCTAGTGATTCACGTATCTCTTTGGTCATTTTTCTGCTCATTGTCACTCATCATTACCATGAAAACGGTTTTATTTATTCGGTGTCTCGTCACTCCTCTTGGTGATGTCATGGCGTATCTTGGCCTACTCGTTTATCACTGAGATGGCAAAACTATTGCATTTCCCCTATCGCAACCGATGCGCAGAAAAACGCACAGGGTACCCAATATGAGGCATAGGATTTCGCACTGAGCAAGACCCCTTGTTGAATGGACGAAACACTCGCTCGATATGGAATGACAACAGCAAAGGAGAACATAAGAGAGGCAGACGCAACACTCTTATGTCAGCGAATTTAAGTGAGGTTTAGTATGAAAATTTTGGTTCCGGTTAAACGCGTCATTGACTACAACGTCAAGGTGAGAGTGAAAGAAGACGGCACAGGTGTCGACCTCTCTAATGTCAAGATGTCAATGAACCCCTTTGATGAGATTGCCGTTGAAGAAGCGATTCGCTTAAAAGAAAAAGGCGTTGCCGACGAGGTGGTTGTAGTGTCGATTGGGGTAAAACAAGCTCAAGAAACGTTGCGCACCGCCATGGCAATGGGCGCCGATCGCGCGGTGCTGATCATCAGTGGCGATGACGTCAATCAAGATATCGAACCCTTGACCGTGGCCAAACTTCTGGCAGCCATTGTCGAAAAAGAGCAGCCTCAATTAGTGATCACCGGTAAACAAGCCATTGATAACGATATGAATGCCACCGGGCAAATGCTCTCCGCTTTACTTGGTTGGAGCCAAGCAAGCTTTATCTCTCACCTTGAAGTCGAAGGCGGCATGGCACGCGCGACTCGAGAAGTCGATGGTGGCTTGCAAGTCATCGATATCGCCTTGCCAAGTATCGTCACCGTTGATTTGCGCCTCAACGAACCGCGCTTTGCGTCACTGCCCAACATTATGAAAGCCAAACGCAAACCCCTTGAAGAAATCAGCGCAGACTCACTGGGGATAGATTTAGCCCCTCGCCTTTCGGTGATCACCACCAGCGAACCGCCTGCACGCGCAGCGGGAACCAAAGTCGACTCGATTGAACAATTAATTGATAAACTCAAAAACGAAGCGGAGGTGCTCTAATGTCTGTTTTAGTCCTAGCCGAACTCAACCAATCCAATTTGGTGTTAGACACCACCGCTCGCGTGGTCAATGCCGCCAAAGCACTGGGCGATGTGACATTACTGTGCCTGGGAGAAAACCTCTCCGATGCTATCGCCAGCGCCGCGACCATTGACGGGGTGAGCCAAGTACTGGCCGCTGACAGCCCGCTATTGGGTCAGCGCCTCGCCGAGCCATGCTCTGCCTTGATCAGCCAATTAGAAGGCTACCAACACATTGTTGCTGCGGCCAGCAGCAATGGTAAAAACCTCTTGCCAAGAGTGGCGGCGCTGCTCGATGTGATGATCATCAGTGATGTGATTGCCATTAATAGCCCAGATACTTTTCAGCGTCCAATCTACGCTGGCAATGCGATTCAAACCGTGCAAAGCCGCGACGCCGTCAAAGTCCTCACCGTGCGCGCGGCAAGCTTTGAACCGGCGACAACCGGACCCGCCGCCGCGGTACAAGACCTCGCCACCGTTGATCTACCTAGCCCATCGACCTGGGTCGAAAACAAAGTCTCAGCCAACAAAGGGCCTGAACTGTCATCGGCCAAAACCATCGTCTCTGGCGGGCGCGCCCTCGGTTCACAAGAGAACTTTGCCATCATCCAAGGCCTGGCAGACAAACTCAATGCCGCGGTTGGCGCCTCACGCGCTGCAGTCGATTCAGGCTATGCGCCCAACGATTGGCAGGTGGGCCAAACCGGTAAAGTCGTCGCGCCAGATCTGTACGTGGCCTGTGGGATTTCTGGCGCCATTCAGCACCTAGCAGGGATGAAAGACTCAAAAGTCATTGTCGCCATCAACAGTGACCCCGACGCTCCGATCTTCCAGGTTGCCGATTACGGCCTGGTCGGCGATTTATTTGATGTGGTCCCGAAACTGACGGAGGCTTTGTGATGACCGCTCGACGTATCGATGGCCGTGAGCGAGCCGAGCGGCTAAAGCGCGAGGTTGCCAATGAAGTTGACAAACTGCGTGCCAGTGGCGCTCCACAGCCCGGCCTAGCGGTGGTACTCGTTGGGCAAGATCCCGCCAGTGAAATTTACGTCAATAACAAGATCCGCACCACCACTGAGGTCGGCATGGCAACCTTTGCTCATTACCTCAATGAGCAAACGCCAGAAACCGAACTCATTGCGCTGATTGAGTCACTCAACGGTGATAACCAGGTGCACGGGATCTTAGTGCAGCTGCCTTTACCGGCGCATCTGGACAGCAAAAAAATCATTGAGCTTATTGCGCCCAAAAAAGACGTCGATGGCTTTACGCTCGGCAACGTTGGCCGCTTGGTCAACCAACTGCCCGGTTTAGTGCCCTGTACTCCGCTTGGCTGTATGTTATTGCTCGAAGAACAAATCGAGGATTTTCGCGGTAAACAAGTGGCCCTGATTGGTTGCTCAAATGTGGTTGGTCGGCCGCTTATCCAACTGTTATTACAACGCGACTGTACGGTGACGGTGGCTCACAAACACACCACCAACACCGCCGAGCTCACCCAAATGGCCGATATTGTCATTGTCGCTGCGGGCAGCCCTGGGTTGGTGAAAGGCCATTGGATCAAGCCCGGTGCCGTGGTGATCGATGTCGGGATTAACCGCATCCAAAACGGAGAAAAAACCCAAGTGGTGGGCGATGTCGCTTATAACGAAGTCAGTGAAGTGGCAAGTGCCATTACCCCTGTCCCCGGCGGCGTCGGTCCGATGACCATCGCCTGCTTACTCTCGAATACGTTAACCGCTTACCGCTTGCAACAGCAGTAAGTGTTATGGATTGAATTACACAAGGATTGTCGAGGTTATTATGCCTAAGTATTGTTTAACCGTTACCTGCCCCTCTCAGCGCGGTATTGTCGCCGCGATTTCTGGTTATTTAGCAGAAAAAGGCTGTTTTATTTCTGATAGTGCGCAATTTGATGACCCAGATACAGGGCGATTTTTTACCCGTATCAGTATCATTAGTGAAATGGGCGCCACCCGCGATGACCTGGTCATGGGTTTTGCCGACGTCGCAGAAAACTTCGAGATGGATTGGGATATTCGCGGCGAAGATGAAAAGATGAAAGTGTTGATCATGGTCTCTCGCTATGGCCATTGCTTAAACGATTTGCTCTACCGCAATCGCATTGGTTCACTGCCGATTGAGATTGTCGCGGTGGTGTCTAACCACATGGACTATCAAAAACTGGTGGTCAACAACGACATTCCTTTCCACTACATCAAGGTCACCAAAGACAACAAAGCCGACGCCGAAGCCCGCCTGCTGTCATTGGTTGATGAAAGCGGTGCAGAGCTTGTGGTCCTCGCCCGTTACATGCAGATTCTTTCTGATGCGCTTTGCAAAAAAATGTCAGGCCGAATCATTAATATTCACCACTCTTTCTTACCGTCATTTAAAGGCGCTAACCCTTATCGTCAAGCCTTCCAAAAAGGGGTCAAATGGATTGGGGCCACCTCGCATTACGTGACGGCGGATCTCGACGAAGGGCCGATCATCGAGCAGGACACTACGCGCGTTACTCATGCGCAATCCGCCGATGATTACGTCAGTCTTGGCCGCGAAGTGGAATCCTCGGTATTGGCACGAGCAATTCATGCCCACGTGAACCGGCGCGTGTTCCTCAACGGCCAAAAAACCGTGGTATTCCCACCTTCACCAGGCAGCTTTTCGTCAGAGCGAATTGGCTAAAGAGAGGCAATAACAGCGAGCGAACGAGAAGGCACTCTTGTTCGCTCTTATTTCATTTGGTTCTACCACAGGGAGCAGTGTATGACCACAGAACGCGAACTTATGGAATACGACGTCGTCATCGTCGGCGGCGGTCCGGCTGGCCTTTCTGCCGCCATTCGCACCAAACAACTCGACCCTGAATTGTCGGTCATTTTATTGGAAAAAGGCTCAGAAATCGGCGCGCACATTTTGTCTGGTGCGGTATTAGACCCCAGTGGCCTTGATGCGTTATTCCCCCATTGGCGAGACCTGGACACGCCAATTAAGACCCCAGTGACAGACGATAAATTTGTCATGCTCACCGAAAAAGGCAAACTGACGCTGCCAAATTTTGCCCTGCCCAAGCTGATGAACAACCACGGCAACTACATCGTCTCGATGGGCAATGTGTGCCGCTGGTTAGCCGAACAAGCCGAAGGGCTGGGCGTTGAAATTTTCCCGGGCATGGCGTGCTCAGAATTGGTCTGGGAAGGCGATACCTTAGTGGGCGTCGTCGCTGGGGAATTTGGTCGTCAAAGCGATGGCAGCGAAGGCCCCGCTTACGAACCCGGCATGATCTTAAAAGGCAAATACGTCTTTTTAGCCGAAGGCGTGCGTGGCTCCCTGAGCCAACAAGTGATCAAAAAACTCAACTTAAGCCAAGGTCATCAAGTGCCAAAGTACGGTCTTGGCATGAAGGAGATCTGGAAAATCGACCCCGAAAAACACCAGCTCGGCAGCGTAGTGCACACCATGGGCTGGCCTTTGAACAATCATGCCGGTGGCGGCTCTTTCATTTATCACGCAGAAGAAAATCAAGTGTTTATCGGTTTTGTCGTCCACCTCAATTACGCCAATCCTCACCTGTCACCCTATCAAGAGTTTCAGCGCTTTAAGCACCACCCCGAAGTGGCTAAATTGCTCGAAGGCGGCCAACGCGTGGCCTACGGTGCTCGCGCCATCTCGGAAGGCGGTTACCAGTCAATCCCAGAGGTGGCCTTTGCCGGTGGCGCGCTGCTTGGCTGCTCCGCCGGCCTTGTCAATGTGCCACGCATTAAGGGCAACCACAACGCGATGTTATCTGGGCAACTGGCCGCCAACGCGGCTGTTGAGGCTATCCATCAAGGCCGTCAAAGCGATGTGCTCACTGACTACAACGATGAGCTTCGCAATGGCGCGATTGGCCAAGATCTTAAACCAGTGCAAAACGTCAAACCTTTGTGGTCTAAATTCGGTCTGTGGGGCGGTTTGGCCTTAGGGGGGCTGGACATGTGGTGGGCAAGCTTGTTTGGCAAACCCTTACTGGGTTCGATGTCACACGGAAAAAGCGACGCCGAATCGACGCAAGCGGCGGACAAATTCACGCCGATCGACTACCCCAAACCCGATGGCGTACTCAGTTTCGACCGCCTGACCAACGTGGCATTTTCAGCCACCAATCACGATGAGTCACAACCTGCTCACCTGAAATTGCAAGACAGCGACATCCCGATCAAAGTCAATTTGCCCCAGTTTGATGAACCCGCGCAGCGCTACTGCCCAGCTGGCGTTTATGAAGTGGTCGAGCAGCAACAAAAGCGCAAGTTTCAAATTAACTTTCAAAATTGCCTGCACTGCAAAACTTGTGACATTAAAGACCCGATGCAAAACATTGTTTGGAGCACGCCTCAGGGGGGCGATGGTCCCAATTATCCAAATATGTAAGCCAAATCGGTTGTTCGTTTGCCCCACTTCTCGGTGGGGCATTTTTTTTGCGATGTTATCGGTGAGCTTGTTTTCTATTATGGGTGTCCTAGATATTTATTATGGGTGTCCTAGGTATTTCTTATGGGTGTCCTAGGTATTTCTTATGGGTGTCCTAGGTATTCTATTATGGATGTCCTAGGTATTTGTGAGCGTCCTGGGTATGGTGCAAGTCAATGTAAGTCAATGACAGCCGTTTGATAAGTCTCTATAATTGGTACCAAGCGCGTGTAATAACGCAGCACTCAGTGGCAAACAAAACTCAGTCGCGAACACGATTTTCACAGGATTTAGGACTCAAACCACAATGGCACTTTCCACCCACAACTTAACGGTTGGTTATCACGACAAGGCGATTGTCCAAGATGTGAATATTGAGATCCCCGCAGGCAAAGTCGTCGCACTGATTGGCCCGAATGGATGTGGTAAATCGACCTTACTCAAAGCCCTAGCCAATATATTAGCGCCGCTCTCAGGAACGGTGCAGTGGCAGAGTAAAGCCATTAATCAGTGGCCGACAAATTACCTCGCCACCCAACTCGCTTTACTGCCACAAACGCAACCGGTCCCGGAGGGCATTAAGGTTAAAGAGTTGGTGGCTTATGGGCGCAGTCCCTATACCGGTTTTTGGGGGCGACTCAATCAAGGCGATCATCACATCATTGCCAAGGCGATGGCCACCGTCGGAATCACCGAATTAGCCGAGCAATGGGTCAATGAGCTTTCCGGTGGTCAACGCCAGCGGGTGTGGCTGGCCATGACGCTCGCTCAAGATACCCCGTATTTACTGCTCGATGAGCCGACCACTTATATGGATATTAACCACCAAGTCGAGTTGATGAAGCTGTTGCGCAAACTCAATGAGCAAGGCAAAACCATCGTCACTGTCTTACACGACATCAACCAAGCCGCGCGCTATTGCGATCATTTGATTGTGATGAAAGCCGGGCAGATCAGCGCACAAGGCAGCCCTGAAGCCATCCTAAGTCAACCTATGCTCAAAGCCGTGTTTGACCTCGATGCCCAAATTCACCGTGATCCGATTGCCAATACCCCGATGTGCGTGGTCGAATAATGTCTGTGGTGAAATGATGTCTGTGGCTAAATGATCTGTGTGATCGAATAAGCCCACCAGCGCTTAAACGACTCACTGGTGGGTTTTAACGCGACTAGGCGGGGCGAGTAAGCCGATTAATGCCGTCAGTAAGGCAGATAAACTGGCGACACAGGCGGCAACCAACGTCGCGCGATGAAAGGTACACTCACGCCAAGCACGCCTCTGAATCAACATATCAAGACTCCTTAAATCATGCCGCCATTGGCACGCACTACTTGCCCGTTAACCCATTGACCATCAGTGCCGGCCAGAAAAGCCACTACATTGGCAATGTCTTCTGGCTGACCAAGGCGGCCAAGTGGATTGAGTGACGATAAGTGTTCAATGACCGACGGTGATTTTCCGTCTAAGAACAATTCGGTCGCCGTCGGACCTGGTGCGACGCAATTTACCGTGATCTGGCGCCCGGCAAGCTCTTTGGCAAAGATCGCCGACAGCGTCTCGACCGCGGCCTTCGTCGCGGCGTAGACGCCATAGTTGGCCATTTTTAACCCCACCACACTGGTCGACATATTGATAATGCGCCCGCCCTCGTTCATGTGACTGGCTGCGCAGCGCAAGGTGTTAAAGGTGCCGGTTAAATTGGTATCAATATGGGATTGATAATGCTGGTCACTGGTTTTTGACACCGGTGCTAGGGCCATAATCCCCGCATTATTGACCAACACATCTAAGCGGCCAAACCTGTGTTTTACTTCATCAAACAGGTGATTGACCGAATCAGAATTGGCCACGTCCGCTTGTATTGATACCGCCTGGCCCCCTTGTTGTTCAATCTCTTCAACCAGCTGCTCGGCCTTGGCGGCACTGTTGGCGTAATTGATCACCACCGCAT
This sequence comes from Vibrio sp., assembly GCA_041587235.1. Lineage (GTDB taxonomy): Bacteria > Pseudomonadota > Gammaproteobacteria > Enterobacterales > Vibrionaceae > Vibrio. Next base: position 1,208 of record JBFGYW010000016.1, on the reverse strand, counting down.
AACCATCACTGGCTAAGCGCTTGGCAATACTGGCACCGATGCCTCTCGACGCGCCGGTAATTAAGGCGACAGGTAAAGTGTTCATCATGATTTCCTCACAGTTACTTAGTTAACAAAAACCAGTATAAAGTGAGAAATTAATTCGATAATGAGGCAATAATGGCCTACATTATTCGAAAATTAACAACAATCTCCATGACAGACACAACGGCTCGCGCTATAAAGAAGGTGTCAAAGATGGAACAGGTCGAGCAAGGGAAAGTGTTATGGACAGATTAAAACAAATGGCGGTTTTTGTGCGTATTGCCGAGCGCCAGAGCTTTACCAAAGCCGCCGATGACTTATTGCTGCCTCGCGCCACCGTGACCAATCAAATCAAGCAACTTGAAGCGCGTTTACAAGTACGGCTGTTAGAGCGCAGTACTCGCCAAGTGCACTTGACGCAAGAGGGCGCGCTGTTTTATCAACGGGCGACTAAGATCCTTGCCGAGCTAGACGAAGCGGAACACTTATTTTCTCCCCGCGAGCCCAAAGGCGTATTGCGGGTCAATATCGTGGGGGCACTGGCCAGTCACTTTGTGATGCCTTATCTCGATACCTTTTGCCAACGCTACCAGGGCATTGAGCTGCATTTGTCAGAAGACGATCACTACATCGATCTCATCAAAGAAGGGGTCGATTGTGTGGTGCGCGTCGGCCCGCTGCACGACAACACCTTAGTGGCCAAACCTCTGTCTCGGCTTGATATTATTACCGTCGCCAGCCCGCGTTATTTGGCGCAACACGGCACACCGACAACCTTAGACCAACTGACCGAGCACTTTGCCATTGGCTACGCCCATGATATTACTCACCAGCCCTGTCGGCTCGATTTTATGCAAGCCGGTGAGCCCGTGAGCGTGACGCTCAAATCCCGTTTAACCGTCAGCAGTACCGGGCTTTATGCTGATGCGGCACTGGGCGGATTGGGACTCATTCAGGCGCCGCGCTATCGGCTAGAAACCGCGCTGCAACGTAGCGAACTGATCGAAGTACTCAGCGATTACCAGCCCGCTCCCATTCCCGTGTCGCTGCTTTACCCGCAAAATAAGCACGTAACGTCTCGCGTACGGGTATTCGGTGACTGGCTCAGTGAGCGCTTTGAGTCATTATCCTCTAATAAAACGTGATCTCAGAGGGTGTTTTTGGTTACATTAGTCGCCTTCAAT
>JBFGYW010000015.1:0-33413 GCA_041587235.1 Vibrio sp. | reverse complement strand
GGGGTCTTTTCGTTGTGAAATGGGCAGCAGGCGGAGTAGTTTTTCCCTTTTTTCTTCAGTTTTACACGTGCATCAATGATGTCGACAATATCGAGTCGAGCCAGTAAGTCATCAATAAAACTGCGAGGGATGTGTCCAGCCATAAAACCTTTGTCACATTAAATAAACAGAACGCAAGTCTATAACGGCCTCACTAAGAGCGCTATATTCTTTTGCCGAGATACACAAGAGCCGTGTTTAGATACAAACAAGCCGTGCAGTTCCAAGGAAGAGCACGGCTTGTTGCATAAGCATGTTGGGATTAGCCTAGTTGAGCTTTGACAAGTCCACTGACTTTTCCCATGTCTGCACGCCCCTGAATCTTAGGTTTGAGCTCGGCCATGACCTTACCCATATCTTGCATGCCAGCGGCACCAGAATCTGTAATTGCCTGCGCAATAAAGGCAGTAATTTCATCTTCGCTGAGCGCCTGTGGCATGAAATCTTCAAGAACCTTGATTTCAGCATTTTCTGCATCCGCCAAATCTTGACGACCTGCAGATTCATATTGAGCGACAGAATCGCGACGTTGTTTTACCATTTTGGTCAATACAGCAAGAATATCATCGTCGGAAAGAGTGATCTTTTCGTCAACTTCTCTTTGCTTAATCGCCGAAAGGGCTAAACGAATTGTGCCAAGGCGTACTTTATCCTTGGCTTTCATCGCTATTTTTTGCTCTTCTTTGAGTTGTTCAATCAGAGCCATAACTGTTCTCTCTTGAGTTCAGTTATTAGTACAGGCGAACGCGACGTGCGTTTTCGCGAGCAAGCTTCTTAGCGTGACGCTTTTGAGCTGCTGCTTTAGCGCGTTTGCGAACGGTAGTTGGTTTTTCGTAGTGCTCACGACGACGCACTTCAGAAAGGATACCTGCTTTTTCGCAAGAGCGCTTGAAACGACGTAGAGCAACGTCGAACGGTTCGTTTTCACGTACTTTAACTACTGGCATATGCCTTTCACCTCAGGGGTTATTCGTTAGCGCTGGTAATCTTGAGCGGCAAACAGCATTTTGTTTGCGGCTTAACCAGCTAGATCAAAAATGGTGCGGAATTTTAATCCGATTTAATGGCCTTTGTAAAGCCTTTTGTCGATTATTGTCTGTACAAAATTTGTTTACCACGACAATGCACGGTAATATAGCGGCAATTTTTAGCATTAAGAACAAACAGAGAATAGCATGCGCATAATTGGTATTGAAACATCTTGCGATGAAACGGGCATTGCCATCTACGATGATGAAAAAGGGTTATTAGCGCATCAGTTATACAGCCAAGTCAAAATACACGCCGATTATGGCGGTGTGGTCCCTGAGCTGGCTTCGCGCGATCACGTCAAAAAAACCATTCCTTTGATCAAGGCGGCGCTCAAAGAGGCCAAACTTAGCAAAGAAGACATCGACGGCATTGCCTACACCGCAGGGCCTGGTTTAGTCGGCGCGTTATTGGTTGGGGCGACGATTGGCCGCAGTTTGGCGTTTGCGTGGGGCGTACCTGCAGTGCCGGTTCATCACATGGAAGGGCATTTGTTGGCACCGATGCTCGAAGATAAAGCGCCCGAGTTTCCTTTTGTCGCCGTGCTCGTTTCGGGTGGTCACTCGATGATCGTGGAAGTACGTGGCATTGGCGAATACACCATTTTAGGCGAATCGATAGACGATGCTGCCGGTGAAGCTTTTGATAAAACCGCCAAATTAATGGGCTTGGATTACCCAGGTGGGCCGTTATTGTCCAAATTGGCGCAAAAAGGCACCCCAGGCCGCTTTAAGTTTCCGCGTCCAATGACCGACAGACCCGGGCTTGATATGAGCTTTTCTGGCCTCAAAACCTTTACCGCCAACACCATTGCAGCCAACGGAGATGACGAGCAAACGCGTGCTGACATCGCGTTGGCGTTTGAAGAAGCCGTGTGTGCTACTTTGGCGATTAAATGTCGTCGCGCGTTAGAACAAACCGGCTTAAAGCGCATTGTGATGGCTGGCGGGGTCAGTGCTAACCAACGTTTGCGGGCCGAGTTGGCGCAATTGGCGGACAAAATCGGTGGCGAAGTGTTTTACCCACGTACCGAATTTTGTACCGATAACGGGGCGATGATCGCCTATGCCGGAATGCAGCGTTTGAAAAATGGCGATGTGTCTGATTTATCGGTACAAGCGCGCCCGCGTTGGCCGATTGATGAGTTACCGCCATTAAAGGCAGTATCTGCGTCATAAAGGTCATTGCGCCAGATAAAAATTGCTTAATTGCCGCTGTTTGAGACAGCGGTTTTTTTGTTCGCGAAACAGGGATTTGATTTTTGCCAACCAAGCGCTCAACAAAAAGACTTTTATCAATCTGAACAATACCAATCTTGGCCAATGATAGCGCAGGGATTAAGCTTGAGAACAAGGCAATAGCCTAAGTCGTTATTCTACCAGTTATTTTTAGAATGATGTTATCGAGTTTTTTAACCTGTTAGGGTGACCGCCCTTTCATTAGGTTGGTATTACTTTGACGATGGCGTTTTGTGGCCAATCTTGGGCTCTTGCCCTGAGAATAAGCGGCGGATGTTTTTGTGGTGGCGCAAGATGATCAAGCAGCACAACATGCTCACAGGGAAGGTGTAGTGGGGTTTGAATGTCCAAGTGTACAGCGGGGCGAGTAATACAGTGACAATCGCCGCGAGAGATGAATAGCGAAACAGCCACGCAATGAGCAGCCACGTGGCCATGAGTAACGCCGTCAAGTCCAAGCCAATCGGGGCAATGGCACCCAAGGCGGTTGCAACTCCTTTACCGCCGCGAAAGTGAAAGAAGATCGGGTACATGTGTCCCAAACATGCGGCAATCGCGATGAGACCGAGATAGAGCGCATCAACGCCGAGAAAGTAACTGCCCCAGACAGGGATGGTGCCTTTGAGCATATCGAAAAGCAGCACCGCCCCCGCGACTTTTTTACCGCCACTGCGCATCACATTGGTGGCCCCTGGGTTGTTTGAGCCCACTTCTCTTGGGTCGGGGAGCTGAAAGGCGCGACAAATAAGCACCGCACTCGATATCGAGCCGAGCAAATAAGCGGCTATCATCATCACGAGTGTGGTCGCATCCATTGTTCGTCCTTTTCGTTTCTGCCGAGCTTAGTCATGGTATCGAGCTAAGCTAGGTATCGCTTTGCCTTGTTTGACCTCAATCAAACGCCGAACTTTCGCCTGTATTTGCACTGATTTTAAACATTTGGTTACTGCAAGCGGTAAATCTCATGCACAGGGTTGCAATCATAACGTTAACCTTACCATAATACGACGATTTCAGCCCAATTGGGTATCCGACCTCTACAGGGATTTCACATGTCATTGGACAAAGTATTTATCGAAGGTTTGACTGTTATTACCACGATCGGCGTGTACGATTGGGAACAAACCATACAACAAAAATTGGTACTAGATATTGAGATGGCGCACGACAACCGTCCTGCTGGCCACAGTGATAATGTCGAACAAGCGCTGGATTATGCCACCGTCAGTCAAGCGGTGATCGATCATATCGAACAGGGTCGTTTCTTATTGGTTGAGCGCGTGGCCGAAGAAGTCGCTGCGCTTATCATGAGTCGGTTCTCTGTGCCTTGGGTCAAAATCCGCCTAGCCAAACCTGGCGCGGTTGCGAAAGCGACATCGGTTGGGGTGGTGATAGAACGCGGTCACCGATGAATCGTTCTACAACCCGTGTTTATATCGGGGTCGGCAGTAACATTGAGCCTGAGCGCCATGTGTTGATCGCATGGCGTGAACTCGCCTACCTTGGCCCGCGTCGACATGCGTCATCTGTGTATCAATGTCATGCTCAAGGGTTTGATGGACCTTGCTTTTACAACTGTGTTATCGCACTGGACACCACTCTTTCTCTCTCGGAACTTAAACAGCAACTGCGCGCGATTGAAGTGCGCTGGGGAAGGCCGGCACAGGCGAGCAAAAATCAAAGCCGCACGCTGGATTTGGATATTTTGCTCTACGGCGACACGGTGTGTGAACAGCCGATTGTCTTGCCAAGGCCAGATGTGTTTTGCTACGACTTTGTCATCTACCCCTTACAAGAGCTGCAACGTGATTTAGTTATCCCTGGCGATGGGCGTACCATCGGCGAGATTGCCCAACATGTGCCCGCCAATCCGAGCTTAAAAGTGGTCTCGCTCGCGCTGGACTGAGTGTGAATGTCATCCCAGCGCTTGTTCGATCGCCTGTTGCCGCTGCAAGTTGAGGGCGTCTTTGATGGCTGCGCCTGTGATACCAGTGGCGATAATGTCTTGGACATTGACGCCGAGCGCCGCGCGCAACGCTTGGCCATGGCGTTCAAGCCAATCGCGGGGCAAGGGCTTAAAGGCGCAAAAATGCTCAAGCCCTGCTTGCAGTCGCTCGCTTTTACGCCACCCATCGAGGCGCTGACACAGGTGTAAAAAAGCCTCACTTTGCTCTCGTGGATCAAGCTTTTGCTGCGCAGGACTGCCATGATAGACCGAGGTGTATTGATTCAGGGTGTCGATCACCGTCAAGGCGTCGTGGTATTCACGCGGCACTTTGAGTGTTTGCGCTAATTTTTGCCAGTGTGCAGTAGGCAATTCGGCCAATCCCAACGCCAGTCGCCATGGCAGCGATGAACAGGTTTGGGCGGCAAGGTCGAGGCACTGGGCGATTTGTGTCGCTTCCTCAGGCGTTAACTCGGTGAGCGCAAACAAGGCTTGGCAAGCGCTTAACGCCCGTACAAAGTGGCCGGGCTTGTCACTGCTAAGGGCTTTTTGCCACTCTTGCCAAATCCGCTCTGCAGGCAGACTCGATAACTCACCCGACAAGCTCATGGTGGTCATCAAGGCTTGTGTGGGCGCGGCAATCGTAAATTGAAACGGCGATAAAGTGGCGTAAAAGCGGGCGACGCGCAAAACTCGTAAGGGGTCTTCGACAAAGGCTTCGGACACGTGGCAGAGCTTTCGAGCGTTTAAGTCTTGTTGGCCTTGATAGGGATCGTAAATTTGCCCATGCTCGTCGATGGCCATCGCATTGATGGTTAAATCTCGCCGTGATAAATCCTGCTCTAGAGTGACGTCTTTGGCAAAGTAACAATCAAAGCCCGTGTAGCCGACGCCGTTTTTGCGCTCAATTCTGGCCAGCGCGTATTCTTGTTTGCTCTTCGGGTGTAAAAATACCGGAAAGCTTTTGCCTACCGCGGTATAGCCAAGGGCGAGCATTTCTTCTGGTGAACTCCCCACCACCACATAATCTTTATCTGCGACTTTTTTGCCGAGCAGTTGATCGCGAACCGCCCCACCGACTAAATAAACTTGCACTTTTACCCCTTAACTTGTCTAACACGCTGGACTTTATTATTGGCAATGGTAGTTTCTCACGTATATCCCTGACAAGGGAAGGGAACCTTTAATTGGAATCACTATGTATTTAGAGTTTTTTGGCTTAAATGAGCGGCCGTTTTCGATTGTTCCAACGGCGCGTTATTTCTTTTTGAGTCAACGCCACCAAGAGGCGATTACCCATCTGCAACACGGCTTGGACGATGCCGGCGGTGTGGCCATGCTCACCGGAGAAGTGGGTACCGGTAAAACCACCATCGCAAAATCCTTACTAGCGAGTTTAGACGACAACACACAAGCGGTTTTTTTGTTAACGCCCACCTTAGAACGCAGTGAGCTGCTTGAGACCTTGTGCGAAGAATTTGGTCTGCCATACCCAAATGATGCTTCGCAAAAAACACTGCACCAATTGATCAAGCGCTTTTTAGAGCACAATGCTTCACTGGGTAAAAAAACCTTATTGGTGATTGATGAGGCCCAGCATCTGTCCGCTGATGTACTTGAGCAATTGAGGCTGCTGACCAATTTAGACAATGATCAGCACAGGTTGTTAAAAGTGCTCTTGGTGGGCCAGCCCGAATTGCAACAGCGCTTGCAAACTACGGCGTTGCGACAATTGGCGCAGCGCATTACCGGCCGTTATCACTTGTTGCCCCTCAACGCCGATGAAACCAACGATTATTTGCAGTTTCGCCTACATACCGCTGGGGCAAGTGAGCCGCTTTTTACTATCAAAGCTGCGAAAATGATCGCCGAGTACAGCCATGGCATCCCGCGTTTGATCAATTTGATCGCGGATAAAACCTTGCAACTCGCCTATCAAGCCGGCGATAAGGCGATTGAGCTCACGCTTGTCGAGCAAGCGTGTCATAGCGTGATGGAGTTTCAGGCGACCATTTATCAGCAGCCTCAGGTACCCGTCAGAACACCGTCACGCCAACAAGGCAGTCCAGATCATTGGGTCATCTCGACTCGCTCTGTCTTGGCCTGTTGCACCTTTGCCAGTCTGTTGCTAAGCAGTGCGGTGTATGTGTATGCGCCGAGTTGGATTGAGCAGCTCTTTCCGGCCCCGCCCGCCAAGGTGGTTGAGCAAGTGGTTAAACAGCAACAACTGACGCCCGAACAGCAAAATGTGTTGTTGGCCGAGCGCCGACAAGCGAGCAGTATCACGCAGTTGTATCACTTGTGGGGCTATCGAGCCGAGGCCAGCGCCAGTTTGTGTTTACCAGAGAGCCAATACGCCTTTCAATGCCAACGTCGCCAGTCAGACTTAACGCAAATTGAGCAGGACAATCGCCCCGTGGTGTTGGTACTCAACGCTGGCGCCCAGCGTCGTTATGCCTTGCTGCTTGGTCTTAACCGCGAACAAGTATTGCTACAAATTGGCCAGCAACAAATGACGATGCCCAGAGCCTGGCTCATGGGGTATTGGCAAGGCGAAGTGATTCGCTTGTTGTACCGGCCGTTGGAAAACACCTTAAAAATCGGCATGCAAGGGGCTGAGGTCGAGTTACTTGACCAGCTGCTAGCCCGCGCTTTACAACAAACGCCGTTAAAGGACAGCCAAGTAAATTACGCTGTGTTTGACGATAACTTAGAGCAGCGGGTAAGGCTTTTTCAGCAATGGCAAGGGATGACGGTTGATGGTGTCGCTGGGCCTGCGACCTTAGCGCGCTTACAAGATATTGCTGCGCCACAAGCGCCGACGTTACAAGCGTTGACTCAACCACCGATTAGCCAAGATTCGGCAGCGCAAACCCAGTTAACAGAGACGAAGGAGGGCGCGTAATGGCGACTTCAACCCCAAAAGTGGCGAGCGCGCTATTGGTTTTAACGGCGCTGCCCATGGCGGTATTGGCTTATCGCTGGTGGCAACTCGATCCTTTGCAGCCACCTGCGACGGTAGTGAAAACTCAAAAGTTAGCGCAAGTTGAACTGAGCGCCATCAAACCGATTGACCAGAAGGCCTTGTCAGTGCTGCCCAAGAAGCCGAGCGCTCAATGGCCAGCGCTGACCGATGAGTTCAACCCGCAAGAGACAGGTGAACGTGCTTTACCAAGTGCTGAAACGCCAAACTCAGCCACACAAGGTGGCGTCACAACAGAAAACAAGGCAGAAGATTCGGCGGCAGAGGCGATTATTAGCCCTTCTTCTGTTGCGTTAGCGCCGCAAGTGAGCGAAGAGTACCAGGGGCAGGTCGTACGTTCGCAAAGTACGCAAATAGGCCAAACGGCTGAGCAAAGTGATTTATCTCTCGATGAAATCGACTTGTCATCGCTTCCGGATGACTTGGCTTACCAGGTTCAAGCCGCTTTATCAGAGAACAGCCAAGCGCCTCAGTCAGACAGTGACACAGCTGCACAAGACAACGGCAGCGTAAGTCAGCTCGAGATTGAGCGCAGTCAGTGGCAGGGCAAGTTGCCGGCGATGAATTTTCAAACCCACATTTACTCTAGTCGCCCGGACAAGCGTTGGGTGAGAGTCAATGATAAGGAATATCATCAAGGTGATGAAATTGCCAAAGGCGTGACGCTTGAGGCGATTAAACCCCAGTCTGTGGTGGTCAGCTTTGAGCAGCAACGCATTGAAATTCCAGCCTTGTTTGATTGGCAAGGCTAGCCTTATTACGCGAAAATTTCATTCTCTGGTTAATAAAAAATGGCACTCACTGAGTGCCATTTTTTGCAGGTCACCTAATCAAGGCTAGGGATGACTTAGGCGCAGGGAAGGCCTAGTCCAGATTAAGCCCAACCAGAAGGGGATTTTTTACGACGTGGGATCAGGTGTGGCAAGATCAGGCCTAGCAATAAGCCGCCGCCAGCAACACCGCCGCCGTAAGTGAAATACTTGAGCAGCAGGTCGTCTTTTTGCGTGTCTAAGCGCGCGCGCAGTTGGCGGTTATCTGACTGAGCGGCGATCAACTGCTGGTTGATTTCATTGAATTTGGTTTCGAGTTCAGAGATTTGCTGGTTGCGAGTGTCGAGTGACTCGACCAAACCCGCTTTCTCAACATCGGCATTTTGACGTGCATTGGCCAGTTGAGATTTGACTTTTTCCAACTCTTTTTCGACGCGAGGCAAGCGAATTGCCATGCTTTCATTACCGCTGATGAATTTGCTCTGTACCCAGCCTTTGCGGCCTTTACCGTCTACGATTTGGGTAAAACCGGTTTCTTTGTTACTCGAAATCAGTTGTACCTTTTCACCGGCGTTGACACTGCCGATGATGCGGTAGTTATTGGTTGGGCCTGAGTGCATGTAAGTAAACAAATCATCAGAGATATAGTAATCCTGAGCCAGTGCGGCTGGAATCGCCAGCATGGATAAGAGAATCATGCCAATCAGTTTTTTCACGGTAAATCCTTTAGCAATTTAGTCGGGGTTAAGGTGTGATACCAATCCGATGTCGCGTGTGATCGACGTTGGCGCGGAAAAACAAGCCACAAGAGCGAAAAAATCACCCAAACAGAGCGTTTTTTCTGGTTGCGATAATCGCGTTTTCCAACCGGCTAGGATGACTCGCTACTCGGTGAGATTGGTAACATTTATTGCATAGTAAAAACTTTCGCCCTAAGGTGCAACAAAGAAGGGAGGCAAAGCCTCCCTTATGACGATTTTCAGAAAAACATGACATTCATTTAACAGAATTGCCGGCCAAATGAGCATATTTTCGCTGATTAAGCACCAAATACCGCGACCATCGCGTAGTAGAACAATACGGCCAATAAGGCGCCCGCTGGCAAGGTAATGATCCATGATGCGACGATATTGCGAACCACACCGAGGTTGAGTGCGCCGATACCACGAGCAAAGCCTACGCCTAATACCGCGCCCACTAAGGTTTGTGTGGTCGAGATAGGCAAGCCAGTCCCTGAGGCCAAGACAACGGTTGAGGCGGTCGCCAATTGGGCAGCAAAGCCTCGGCTCGGCGTTAATTCGGTAATGCCGGTGCCTACGGTCGCCATCACGCGATGACCCATGGTGGCGAGACCGACGACAATACCAATGCCGCCCAAAGGCAAAATCCACCAAGCGATACTACTTTTCGCCGCGATTTGGCCGAGGTTATCCACGGTAGCCACCACTGCTGATAGAGGACCAATGGCATTGGCCACGTCGTTTGAACCATGAGCAAACGCCATGGCACAAGCGGTGATCACCATCAAAACACTGAAAATACTTTCTACGCCAGAGAAATTGCGTTCTTCTTCGCGGTGAGCAAAGCGCTTTTGAATGTAAAGGTAGCCGCCGAGCATCACTAAGGCCGATAACGCAATCGAAATCCCCCACGCTTCTGTCGTCGTGATGTGTAGGCCCAAGTGAGTGAGGCCTTTTTTAATGGTGACTAGTGCAATAACTATGGTGGTCAAGAACATGTAAACCGGCACGTAACGCTTGGCATTTTGCAGGGGACGCTCGGTATCAAAAATCAGCTTTTGAGCACTGATAAAGATAAAATAAGCAAAAAGACCAGAAATAAACGGGGTGATGACCCAGCTGCCGACAATGCTTTGTACTGAATGCCAATCGACGGCGTGAGTACCGACCGAGACACAGGCAAAACCTATGATAGCGCCAATAATGGAGTGGGTGGTTGACACCGGCCAGCCCATGTAAGAGGCGAGCAGTAACCAAGTACCTGCTGCGAGCAGAGCCGACATCATGCCATAAACCAGAACTTCGGGGTTTTGCGTGAATAACGAGGTTTCGATAACGCCTTTGCGAATCGTGTCTGTCACTTCACCACCGGCGAGATAGGCACCGGCAAACTCAAAAATCATCGCGATAAAGATCGCTTGTTTAACTGTCAGCGCTTTCGAACCTACTGAGGTGCCCATGGCATTGGCCACGTCATTGGCACCAATACCAATAGCCATTAAAAAACCAAATACGGCTGCAACAATAATCAGAACCGTACCGTAATTTGCGAGGATATCCATCGTATTACCTAAATGTTTACTACTATCGATACCGGCTAATGGCCAAGCTTGACTCGGGAATAAAGCAATAGGGGCAAGATGAGACACCCTGCACCTTATTCATTTACCGAGATAAGGTTTAGCGATAGCGCTGATCGAGTTTACCAAATGACAATAGGCACCAGGCAGCATGATGACTGCCTGGTGTTCATATTGCCTACGTTCGTCGTATCAAAGCCCATTGATTGGGTTTTGGGTACTATGAACGAGAAAGCATGACTTCCAATCGTGCGCCTACGCGTTGCGCTTGATCGGCAATTGCGCCCACCCATTCAAAAATCTTGTACAAGAAAATGACATCGATAGGATTCATGTCATTTTCCAGCTTCATTAATTGTTGGCGCAGTCCGATTTGCATGGTATCCGTATCGTCCTCGATACGGTCGAGTTCGTTAATCATGTCCGCCACTATAGTGAGTTCGCGACCTCTGAATCCGGTTTCGAGTAACTCATCGAGCTCGTTGATCACTTTTTGCGCTTGGTTAGCGGCGTCTAAGCAGCGCTGAACATAAGCGAGAAAGTCTGCTTGCATCGTTGGGGGAATGATTAATTGGCGGCCAAACACGCGTCCCGAGACATCTTTGGCCAAATTGGCAAGTTTGTCTTGTTGGGTGAGCAGTTCCAGCATATCGGTGCGATCGACCGGCAGGAAAAGTCCGCGAGGCAAAGTCAGGCGAATTTCGCGTTTTAGCACATCCGCTTCTCTTTCGAGGTGGTTGATTTGGCCGCGAATTTCTTCGGCTTTTTCCCAATCACCGGTGACACTGACTTCAAAAAATGTCATCAGGTGCGAACAGCATTCGTTAACACAAACAATATGACGTTGTAGCGGTTGGATCGGGGACTTTGCAAACAATCCCATAATGGTATTCATTGGCATGCTCTTTTGACCTAGTTACTATAACCTGATGAGTATCATATCACCTTTGAGTGATGAAATGTTAAGCTCAAGCTATGACGGCGCGCATGTTACCCCATTCCTGAACGCATGAAAACTGTTTTACTTGCTCCTAAGCGGGATAAATGGCACTTGCCCCAACGACGCTTAAGCAATATCCTGTGGCTAATCGCTTGTTAAGGGACCATTATGGAAACCGAAATAGAACTGAAGTTTTTTGTTTCTCCTGAATTTTCAGACGTTTTATTGGCAAAGATATCTGAAAACAAAGTGCTTCAGCACAGCCGCCGAGAACTCGGCAACCTCTATTTTGATACGGCCGATACCTGGCTTCGCCAACACGATATCGGCTTGCGCATTCGTCGTTTTGACGATGTGTACGTACAGACAGTTAAAACCGCAGGCCGTGTGGTCGCGGGGCTACATCAAAGGCCTGAGTACAACGCCGAGCACGATTCAGACGTGCCTAAGCTCAGTTTACACCCTGATGATATTTGGCCGGTGGGAAAAAGCATCGACGATCTCCAAGCCGAGTTAGCGCCATTGTTTGAGACGAATTTTACCCGTGAGCAGTGGTTAGTCGCGATGCCCGATGGCAGTCAAATCGAAGTGGCGTTTGATCAGGGGCAAGTGATTGCCAAAGATCAATGCGACCCCATTTGTGAAGTGGAATTGGAACTGCGCTCTGGCCAAACCGAAGCTTTGTTTACTCTCGCTCGCGCTTTGAGCGAAGGCGGTGGCATGCGTTTGGGGAACTTGAGCAAAGCCGCGCGTGGTTATCGTTTGGCGTTTGGTTATCCCGGCGATAAAACCTATGAACTCGATGTGGTTGATGTCGATGCTGACGACTCTGTTGAGTTGAGCTTTATTCAATCGCTTGAGCACGCTTTGGCGCATTGGCAATACCACGAGCAGGTCTATCTTGACCAGCGCGACGTATCCGCGTTGCATCAAGTACTGCATGCTTTGACGTTCATCCGCCAGATCTTTTCCACCTATGGCAACCGAGTGCCAAGACGCGCCAGTGTGTTACTACGCCAAGAGGTAAAATGGCTTGAAGACGAGTTAAACTGGGTTGAGCAGCACGCGCAACTCAGTGCGTTGCTCGACGATAAAGGTCACAAATTAAGAAAGCTCGATGGCCGCAAGGTGTTGTTGCCTTTACTCAACGAGCGATTTGAGACCTTGCCGACAGAAGGCGAAGTGGTGCAGTTGTTAACCAGTGGGCGCTACACAGGTTTGCTGTTGGATTTGAGTCGTTGGGTGCTTTCTCGCGGTTGGCAGCCGTTTTTAGACGACAAAGCTAAAGAGAAAATGAACCGCCCGGTGACAGAGTATTCGCAAAAACAACTGCAAAAATTGTGGTTAGAATTGCAAGAAACCTTTGCCGATGACAAGCCATTGAGTGCTCAAGCCTATATCGACCAAAAATACCGCTTACAACGCCACCTCTATACCGGCTTTAGTTTTGCCAATCTCTATGACAGTGAAGAGCGCAACAGCTTCCGCCTGCCTTGGGCTGATTTGATTCACGGTATCGACGATTTGTTGTTGCTCGAACAAGTGGAGTACTTTAAAGCGCACCTACATGGGGATGAAAAAGAGCAGTTAGAGCGTTGGTTGACGCGCAAGCAAAGCTCGATATTGCATGCCATGGAGCAAACCCTCTGTATGGCGAAATCGGCACAACCGTATTGGCAATAATCATTCGATGTTGCGCCGATACGGCTTAGGGGGTTAACCCCTTGACTATAAAGGGCAGTAATGCCCTTTTTGTTGCATGTTATTCCACTTATTTTTGATTTGAATCACATTTTTAGCGCTTATTGTTCGAAATCCTGCAATTTACTTGGAGCGACGAATTTCATTGTTGATGACTTTGTTATACTGCGCAGCACGTGAAAACACCCTTACAACCATAGTGTTCATTTAAAACCAAGATGTTCTTTTAAAAGCAGAGTGTTATTGATAACCAAGCGGTTATTGATGACTAGATGACTAAACGGTTATTGATGACTAAACGGTTATTTCTAATTAAAGGGTTAATTGGCTTGGTGACTAATTTGGTAACGTGAGTACCTACAATCCGAATCGCCATACTCAGTTCACTAACGATAAGACACCCCTGTCGCGATATAAAATTGATAACAACACAATACCAATCTAACGAAATAGCGGGTCACTTTAGCGGGTTAAAAACTCGATAACATGGTTAACAACATCGCTTGTAGAAGAACGACCAAGCTGCCGGTCTTTTTTAGCAAAGAGGTTGCCTTGTTCTCAAGCTTGAAACCTGCGCTATTGTTGACCACAGACTTAATCAGGTTGGTATAAAACGCTCATTGGAGATGGAAATGGAAAAAGTGGTTTTTAAACCTTGGGAAAGGTTGATTTCCGACGTTCGCTTGGTGCCCAAAATGGCGATATTAATGATCGGTAGCACCATTATGATCGTGTTAAAACAGTTGTGGGATGCCGAGACTTTTTATCAAGCTTTGTTGAGCGCCACACAAAGTGTCGAGGTGGCAAAAGCGCATTACCATCAATACTTGGTCCGAGTCGTGTGGCAAACCGCGGCGTTGATCCTCGCCTTTTGGGTGATCTTAATGGGCACCGCTCGCGTCATGCTAAAACAAATCCGTTATTTAACCACATCGATTGGCCATTTAGCTGAAAAGGATTTATCTCAGCCGATTGATATGCCGTGCAAAGACGAGTATGGCGACTTAGCCAGAGCACTAGAAACTTCGCGCTTGCAGTTGCAAGAGGTGATCCAATTACAAGCCGGTGCGTCGACGGAATTGAAAGAGTTAAGTGAAGTGATGATGATTTGCATGGTGGAAGCGAAATCGTCGGCCCAAGAAGAATTTGATGAAATCGATCAGCTCGCCACGGCGATGAGCGAAATGAGCTCAACGGTACAAACGGTGGCCAGCAATGCGGCCAATGCTTCGTCGATTACTGAGCGCGCGGCAGATCAAGCGGCTCAAGGACAAGGTTTCTTACGCGAGACGGTGTCTAAAATGAATGCGTTATCGGGTGATATTACCTCTTCTGCCCAGGTGGTGGAAGAAGTTCAGCAACGCGTTGAGCAGATTGGCAGCATGGTGGGCACCATTCAGGGGATTTCTGAGCAAACCAACTTGCTGGCGCTAAACGCAGCGATTGAAGCGGCCCGAGCCGGAGAAGCAGGCCGCGGTTTTGCGGTAGTGGCAGACGAAGTTCGCAACCTTGCCAAACGCACTCAAGATGCGACTGTGGAAATTCAGGATACCATTGGTCAGCTGCAAAACAGCACCGGCAATGCCGTGACCTTGATGGAAAAAAGTGTGGTCGAAACCGCCCAAGGGGTTGAGCTGGTTACCAATGCCGGCGCTGAGCTCGACAGTATTGTGATTCAGGTACAAGACATCAACGACATGAACTTCCAAATTGCGTCTGCAGCTGGCCAACAAAGTACGGTGGCCGAAGAAATGAGCGCGAACTTAACCAATGTGCGCGGTTTGGTGGAAGCCTCGGTGACGGTGATGGGTGAACTTCACGAAAGCTCGGAAGTGATGCACAACAATACCGAACAGCTCGATAGCAAAATCCAATCTTTCCAAGTGTGATTTACGGCGGCCCGCGCAAGTGGGCCTTTAAGGTGATTTATGTCATTACCAGCCCAGCTCGCGGCGTCTGCTCAACGCAACCTTAGTATGATTTTAGAGCAGTGCCCAAACTTTGCCTTTCCCCAAGAGCGTCAAGACGATCTCGAACGCGTTTTGGCCGTCAGTGACTTTGTGGCTGAAGCGCTCGCTCGCGATGAGCAACTGCGAGCCGCCTTGCCCGCCATGCTCGATGACGATCAGCGAGCCAGTCATTATCGCCGCGCGTTAGCCAGTGCATTACACACGTGCCATGACGAAGCACAAGGCATGAAAATCTTACGCGAGTTTCGTCGCCGTGAGATGGTGTATATCGCTTGGCGAGATGTGCTGGGCTCATGGAGCGTGTCAGAAAGCTTATCGCACTTGTCTCAACTCGCTGAAGCGATGATCATCGAAACCTATCACTGGCAATATCAATTGTGTTGCCAATTGTGGGGCACGCCTTGTAATGAGCAGGGCCAAGCCCAGCCGATGCTGATCATTGGTATGGGCAAACTCGGCGGGGGAGAGCTTAATTTTTCTTCCGATATTGATTTGATTTTTACGTATCCTGAAAATGGCGAAACGCAAGGCGCGCGTCGTTCGTTGGCCAATGCGCAATTTTTTACCCGTTTGGGGCAAAGGATCATCAAAGCGCTCGATCAGCAAACCGTGGATGGCTTTTGTTATCGCGTCGATATGCGTTTGAGGCCGTTTGGTGACAGTGGGCCTTTGGTGATGAGCTTTGCCGCCCTAGAAGATTACTATCAAGAACAAGGGCGAGATTGGGAGCGCTATGCGATGGTGAAAGCCAGGGCGATGGGGCAAACCGACAGCGAACACTACATTGAGCTGCAAACCATGTTGCGCCCGTTTGTTTTTCGCCGTTACATCGACTTTAGTGCCATTCAGTCTCTGCGGCGGATGAAAAGCATGATTCGTGCTGAAGTCCGCCGGCGCGGTTTGACCAATAACATTAAACTCGGCGCGGGCGGCATCCGTGAAATCGAATTTATTGCCCAGGTGTTTCAATTGATCCGCGGCGGTCGCGAGCCGTCATTGTGCCAGCGCGGGTTGCTGGTGACGTTAGCAGCGATCGATGAGTTGCAATTGTTGGCGTCTCACGAGGTCAGTCAATTAACCGCGGCCTATTTGTTTTTGCGCCGTTTAGAAAACCTGCTACAAGCGATTGGCGATAAACAAACGCAAACTCTGCCCGATGATGAACTCGACCAAATACGACTGGCTTGGGCAATGAATTGTCCGGATTGGCCGGCGCTTTACGCGAAAATTCAAGCCCACATGCAGCAAGTCCACGACATCTTCGACGGTTTGATTGGCGATAGCGAAGACGCGGCCGAAGACGATGTCGACCAAGTGTACGCCGAGTTGTGGGATCAGGTTGAGCACCGTGAGGCCTTAAGTTTGGTGTTATCATCTTTGAGCGATGAAGCGCATCAGTCTTCCCTGTGTGATGAGCTTATCCACTTTCAACAAGACATCAGTAAAAAAACCTTGGGACCGCGTGGCCGAGACGTCCTCAATCGCTTAATGCCCAAGGTGTTTGAGCAGGTGTTTTCTCATTCTGATGCGCCTTATGGTTTGGCGAGAGTGTTGCATTTGCTGCGACAAATTGTCACCCGGACCACTTATCTCGAGCTCCTCGATGAGCACCCGATGGCGCTTAAGCAATTGGTTCACCTTTGCACGGCCAGTCCGATGATCTCCGAGCAGCTGGCCCGTTATCCCATCTTGCTCGATGAGTTGATTGACCCACAGCAGCTCTACATCCCCGTGGCGCTCGATTGTTATCACTCTGAGCTGCGCGATTTTATGGCGCGCATTCCCGAAGATGATATGGAGCAGCAGATGGAAGGGCTGCGCCAGTTCAAGCAAATTTGTATGTTGCGCATCGCGGCCGCCGATGTCGCTGGGGCGTTGTCGGTCATGAAGGTCAGCGATCACTTAACCTATCTAGCAGAAGCGGTGATTGAGGCGGTGGTCGCGCAAGCTTGGCTGCAGGTAAAGCAAAAATACGGCGAGCCACAGCACTTGTCGTCGCAAGCGGGTCAGTCGCGCGGTTTTGCCGTCGTCGGTTACGGCAAAGTCGGCGGGTGGGAGCTTGGTTACCACTCGGATCTGGATCTGGTGTTTATTCACGATTGTCCGGTGGACAGTGAGACGACGGGCGTGAAGAGCATTGACAGTCGTCAGTTTTACTTGCGCCTCGCCCAGCGCATTGTTCACTTGTTCTCAACGCGAACGCCTTCAGGGGTGCTTTACGAAGTGGATATGCGATTAAGGCCTTCTGGTGCCTCCGGGTTGCTGGTGTCACCCATCGAGTCTTTTGCCGAGTACCAACAGCAAGAAGCCTGGACTTGGGAACACCAAGCCTTGGTTCGCTCTCGCGTGGTCTATGGTCAGTCGCCACTGCGAGAGCAATTTGATCAGGTGCGCCGTCAGGTGTTGTCTCTCCCTCGCGATGACAATGCGCTGCGCACATCGGTGTTTGAGATGCGCAAAAAGATGCGTCAGCACTTGGCCAATAAAAAGCCCGGTCGTTTTATGCTCAAGCAAGATCAAGGCGGTATTACCGATATTGAATTTTTGGCTCAGTATTTGGTCTTACGCTTCAGTGGCCAGTACCCAAGCCTTGCCACCTGGTCTGACAATGTGCGTATTTTTGACAGTTTGGCCCGTGAAGGGTTAGTGCCTGAGCAGCATGCTCAGCAGCTGAGCTTGGCGTATACGACGATGCGAAATGAAATTCACCGTCGCAACTTACTCGATTTGTCGACCGATGTGGCAATCGATAAGTTTGCCGAGCAACGCCAGTGGGTTATCGAGGCTTGGAATGCTTGGTTTGACGAGTTACCGTAATGGTCGAGCTGTGTTACACTCTGGCCAATTTCTCATGTTGGAGACCGTAAATGAAACCCATTTTGCCTGATTATAAACAAGCAGGTGTCTTGATTGTTGGCGACGTGATGTTAGATCGCTACTGGTATGGCCCAACAGGACGTATCTCTCCTGAAGCGCCAGTGCCTGTGGTAAAAGTGGAAAACAATGAAGAGCGTCCTGGCGGCGCGGCCAATGTGGCGATGAACATTGCCTCTTTAGGCGCGCAATCTCATTTAATAGGTTTAACCGGAAACGATGAGCCTGCACAAGTGTTGAGTCAAACACTGTCTGCGCTTAAGGTCGATTGTGACTTTATTGCCCTTGACGATTACCCAACCATCACTAAATTGCGAGTAATGAGTCGCGGCCAACAGCTGATTCGTCTCGACTTTGAAGACAAGTTTCAGGGCACGGATCCCAAGCTGGTGACTGAGCGCATGAAAGCCAAACTCGGCGAGGTGAAAGCGGTCATTTTCTCTGATTACGCCAAAGGCGCTTTGGAGCATGTACAAAGCTACATTCAATGCGCTAAATCGGCCAATGTGCCTGTGCTTATCGATCCCAAAGGGGCCGATTTTGAGCCTTATCGCGGGGCGACATTATTGACGCCAAACATGCTCGAGTTCGAAATGGTGGCGGGTAAAGTCAGCAGTGAAGAGGATCTGATTGATAAAGGCCTTGCCTTGATAGAGCAATACGACCTCGAGGCGTTGTTGGTGACGCGCAGTGAGCACGGCATGACCTTGCTGCGTCGCAATGCCAAACCTTTCCATTTACCGACTCAGGCGAAAGAAGTCTACGATGTCACTGGCGCCGGCGATACGGTGATCTCAACCTTAGCAGCGTCGATTGCCGCGGGTAAATCGTTTGAAGAAGCCTGTGTATTGGCCAATGCTGCTGCCGGTGTGGTGGTGGGCAAGTTAGGCACCTCAACGGTATCGACGATTGAGCTGGCTGAAGCGATCCACGGCGCGAAAGACACCGATTATGGTGTGATCAGCGAAAAAGCGCTAATTGATGCGGTTAAAGTGGCGCAAGCCAAAGGCGAGAAAGTGGTGATGACCAACGGTTGCTTTGATATCTTACACGCCGGTCACGTGTCTTATCTCAACCACGCCGCAGAGCTCGGCGATCGCTTGATCGTGGCGGTGAACACCGATGATTCGGTCAAACAGCTCAAAGGCCCAGGACGTCCGGTTAACCCGACTGATCGTCGTATGGCGGTGTTGGCCGGGCTTGGCGCGGTCGATTGGGTTGTGCCGTTTAGTGAGCAGACTCCGCAGCGCTTGATCGCTTCTGTATTACCGGATTTATTGGTCAAAGGCGGTGACTATCGCCCTGAAGACATTGCCGGAGGCAAAGAGGTGATCGAAGCCGGTGGTCAAGTTAAAGTACTTAACTTTGAAGACGGTTGCTCAACCTCTGAAATCATTGCCGCGATTAAAGGCGGTGAGAAAGGGTAAGATACCTCAATTTCACTGATAACTTTAGTCACGACAGACAAAAATGCCAGTTCGATGAACTGGCATTTTTTATTGAGCTCGGTTTGACTCAATCAATCTACTAATCCAGCACTGATGTCGAGAATGTCTTGTTCGCTCAACGTTCCCACCGCTTGACGAAGCTCTAGTACACTCATGATGTAATCATAGCGAGCCTCCGACAAGTTTGAACGTGCATCATATAGCGTTTGCGTGGCGTCAAGTACATCGACAATAGTACGAGTACCGACTTCATAGCCTGCTTCACTGGCATCAAGTGCTGCTTTGGCCGAAATAACCGACTGTTGATAAGCCTTAATTGAGCCAATCGCGCCTGTGATATCGTTATTGTAAGAATGCACGTTTTTGATCACACTGCGATAGGTTTGCTCAAGGGTTTGACTGGTTGAAACGTAGGCATATTCTGCTTGTTTGACCAAGGAGGTAGTGTTGCCGCCGCTGTACAATGGCACGTTGAGGTCCAGACCCAAGGACAATTCATTACGAGAGCCAAAATAGCTAGCATCGCTGTTTTGCTGGTCGGTGTAGTCATAATCTGCAGTGAAGCCCAGGGTAGGTAAATGCCCTGTTTTCGCTGATTTTATATCATCTTTAGCAATATCTTGGGCAATGCGTGCTGACAATAGACTTAAGTTTTGGGTTTCTGCTGTTTTGAGTAAGCTGTTGATAGATTCGTTTGGTTTCGTTGCACTAAACCGTTCAGTATCTAGTTTACTTAATTCACTTGGTTCTTGACCGGTAATCTCACGCAAAGCCTCGTAGTTGTTACTCAGTGTGTTTCTTGCAATCACTTCATCAGCGAGTACAGTGTCGTATTGTGCCTGAGCATCGTGTACATCAGTGATGGCGGTGAGACCGACTTCAAATTTTTGTTTAATTTGATCAAGTTGACGGTAAACCGCTTTTTTCTCCGCAAGGACAAAACTCAAATTATCTTCGGCTTCTAAGATGTCGAAATAGGCTTGGGCAACGCGGATAATTAAGTCTTGCTGAGCAGAAGCGTAGGTGGCGTCTTGCTGCCGGGCAAGTTTTTCAGCGCTGTCTAATGCAACCCAAGATGAAGGGTCATAAATGGCTTGAGTTAATGAGACGCCAGCAGTCAAGGCGTCACTGCGCAAAGCCGATAAATCACTGCGCTCGATATCGTATCCCGCGTCTAAATCGATTTGTGGTAATAAGCTACTGCGCGATGAATTGATCGCTTCAAAGGCTTCATCGCGATCGGCTCGTGCACCGAGTAAGGTTGGATCGTTTTGCTTTGCCAGGTCATAAATCTGTGTTAGTGATTCAGCCCAAGCAGAAGAGGCACTAATACTGCCTAGAGTGGCACTGATGACGAGTGGAAGCAGCTTTCTCATGTTTAATTCCTGCCGTTTGTATGACTTAAGTTTGAAGTAGTTTACCGTAAATAGGCGGTGAATGATTTAAAATATTCTCTTTTTTACACCCAATGATGCAAATAGGCAATGAGTTCCCATGGGTGTCTAGGGCGGTATCCTAGACTTCTATCCTTGGCTCTGCCGTCTGTAAAATAGTGAATCGATTACGCCGTGAACGCTATTTTAACCAGTAGGACGTTAAGACGGTTTTTTACTACTAACAGGTTTTACCCATTAATGAAATCGAAAAAAATGACGCTTTGTCATTGGAGCCAACGTAAAACAGTCGTTACACTAGATGACCATCAGTTAAGAAGGGGTTAACATGTTGAGTTCGGGCAAACAAAAAGCAAGTTTTGATGTCAATGATATTGATATTCAAGCAAAAGAAACCGTGTTCTCCGGTTTTTTTAAAATGGTGAAATACCGTTTTCGCCACCGTTTGTTTCGCGGTGGTTGGAGCAATGTAGTTGAGCGAGAATTGAGTGTTCGCGGTCATGCTGCCGCCCTGTTGCCTTATGACCCGGTCACTGACCGAGTGGTGCTGCTCGAGCAAATTCGAGTCGGCGCTTTGGAAAGCCCATCGCCATGGCAGTATGAGATCGTGGCCGGTATGTTAGACGAAGGGGAAAGCCCAGAGCAAGTTGCCCGCCGCGAAGCCCAAGAAGAAGCGGGCCTTGAAGTTGGCGAGTTGGTCCCCATTTGTTGTTATTATCCTTCTTCTGGTGGCTGCTCGGAAAAACTGAGTGTGTTTGTCGGCCGCGTAGAGGCAACAGGCGCAGAGGGCATTCATGGTTTAGACTGTGAAGATGAAGATATTCGCGTTTTTACCGCCAGTCGTGAGCAGGCTTACCAGTGGGTGCAATCGGGCCGCATAGAAAATGGCGCCTCGATCATTGCCCTGCAGTGGTTGATGCTCAATCACACTCAACTCAGACAACAATGGTTAGAGGAGCAATAATGAATTCGGCGATCAATAAGGCCAAATATCACGTCGACTTTGTCGGCTTAATGCGGGTTTACGAAACCAATTACGCCAAACTCAATGCCTTGTTGCCAAATTCGCCGCAAGTCGATGATGTACGCTGTTACCAAGCTATTGATATACTTTATCAATTAACAGTGAGAGAAGTCACAAAATACACCACCGTTGTGGACATATGTCAGACTGATAGCAATGTAACCTTTCCTTTGCCGACAATGTCTGTCAGGCTTTATCACGATGCAAGAGTCGCTGAAGTTTTTGCCAGTGGTGATATAGGACGGGTACAGGCGAAATACGATTACCCAAACCGACGATTAATGCAACCCGATGAAAAGCATCAAATTAATTCTTTTTTGGGTGAGTGGCTGACCTTTTGCTTGCGCAGTGGTATTAGCCGCGTACCGATCACCTTTAATTGATTTTTGGCGTTGCCGCACCGTTTACAAGTTTATCAGGATTTTGATGTTGAAAGTGCCTTTTGAGGATAATACGCAGCGCGATGTGATTCGCTTACTGCAAATTACGGACTCCCATTTGTTTGCCGATTCGAGTGCTGACCTGTTGAGTGTACCTACCGCGCAAAGTTTTACCGCGGTGGTTGAGGCAATCGAGGCGCAGGGTGAGAACTTTGACTACATATTGGCCACCGGCGATATTTCACAAGATCACAGCGAGGCGTCTTATCGTCGTTTTCTTGATGGTGTGTTGCGTTTTAATACGCCGTGTTTTTGGTTGCCGGGTAATCACGATGATCAGCCGATCATGAATGCGCTCACGCCGTCTGATCCAGTATTAAAACACACGCAACTGTTACTGGGTGACAACTGGCAAATTGTGTTACTCGATTCGCAAGTCGTCGGGGTGCCATATGGACAGCTGAGCCAAGCACAGCTCGATCATTTAAAGCAATGCCTTGCTGAGCATCCACAGCGTCACGCCTTAGTGGTGTTGCATCATCACCCTTTACATGTTGGCAGCCAGTGGCTCGATGAACACGCCCTCAAACACAGCGAGCAGTTTTGGCAGGTGATTGAGCAATTTGAGCAAGTGCGCGCGGTGTTAACGGGGCACGTACATCAAGAGAGCCAATTTGTCTATCAAGATGTGCAGGTGATGACTTCGCCTTCAACGTGTGTGCAATTTAAACCCAACTCAAAAGAGTTTGCCCTAGACAATCGCTCTCCGGGCTGGCGTACCTTGTCACTTCATCGCGACGGTTTAGTGACCAGCGATGTCCACCGTCTGCCCGACGGGCTGTTTTTACCTGATTTTTCATCTGGGGGATATTGATGAGTAAACCCTCGGTATTAATTTATTGGCACGGCTTTAACAGCTCGCCAGCGTCCCACAAAGCCCAGCTCGTGGAGCAGTATTGCCAACAGCACCGGCCCGATATCAAAGTGATTGTCCCCCAGCTCGATTCATTGCCCAAAATGGCGTCGTTTCAAGTCGACATGTTGGTGAGGCAATTTCGCGATGACGCCAAGCTTGGCATGATAGGGAGCTCTTTGGGCGGTTACTGGGCAACTTGGGCACAATCTCGTCACAAAGTGCCTATGGTGGTGGTTAATCCTGCGGTGCGACCTTATGAGTTGTTAAGCGATTATCTGGGCCCGCAAACCAACCCGTATACCGGTGAGCATTATCAGCTCGAGCCAAGTCATGTCGATGAGCTCAGAGCGTTCGACGTCGACACCATTGCCAAACCCAAACAGACTTGGCTGTTGCAACAGACTGGGGATGAAATTCTCGATTATCGCCAAGCGGTGGAAAAGTTTGCTAAGTGTAAGCAAACCATCGAAGAAGGTGGTGACCACAGTTTTGTTAATTTTGAGCGCCATATCGGCGATATTATCCAATTTTTGGCGCTCTGAGCTGAAGATTTTTGCTGTGATGTCACCGGCGTTCTACACGACTTTTTTCGCCATCACTTGACATACAGACTCACCTTCCAGACTATATTCCCTCAACAACCGTTCAATCAGGGGTAAATTCAGTGCGTTGCTGTGATTGAACGAGGCGAAACCGCCTATTTTTACCTCATACCAAGCTGATCAATGTGGTTGGCTTGGTACAATTATAAATAAAATGAGACTCTCTCGGTATTATGACTGAACAATATAATGCTGGTGCCATTGAGGTTCTTAATGGCCTTGAACCAGTGCGTCGCAGACCTGGTATGTATACAGACACTGCACGGCCCAACCATTTAGGGCAAGAAGTCATCGATAACAGTGTCGATGAAGCGTTGGCCGGACATGCGTCAAAAGTGCAGGTAATTCTTCATGCCGACCAATCTCTCGAAGTGATTGATGATGGTCGTGGTATGCCAGTGGACATTCACCCTGAGGAGAAAGTTTCTGGGGTGGAGTTAATCTTGTGCAAACTGCACGCTGGCGGTAAGTTTTCCAACAAAAACTATCAATTCTCTGGGGGCTTGCACGGGGTGGGTATCTCGGTGGTCAACGCCCTGTCTAAACGGGTTGAAGTCACGGTCCGTCGCGATGGTGAAGTGTACGAAATCGCCTTTGAACACGGCGACAAAGTGCAAGATCTCACGGTCGTCGGCACCTGTGGTCGTCGCAATCGCGGCACCCGGGTTCACTTTTGGCCCGATACGCAATACTTTGATTCAGCCAATTTTTCCGTCACTAGACTGATCAATAATTTGCGTGCTAAAGCGGTCTTGTGCCCAGGGCTGGAAATCACGTTTAGCGATAAAGTCAACGGACAAGAACACCGTTGGTACTTTGAAGATGGCCTGAAAGATTATTTAGCCGAAGGGGTAAATGGCTACCCTGTGTTACCTGAAGAGCCATTCACCGGCGACTTTTCTTCAGAAAACGAAGCGGCCAATTGGGCGGTGATTTGGCAGCCTGAGGGCGGTGATATGATCACCGAAAGTTATGTTAACCTCATCCCGACAGCGCAAGGCGGTACCCATGTCAACGGCCTGCGCCAAGGCTTGCTTGATGCCATGCGCGAGTTTTGTGAATTTCGCAATTTATTGCCGCGCGGCGTTAAGTTGACCGGCGAAGATATCTTTGAGCGCTGCTCTTATGTCTTATCGGTCAAAATTCAAGACCCGCAATTTGCCGGCCAGACCAAAGAGCGTTTGTCGTCAAGGCAGACGGCGGCGTTTGTCTCTGGCGTGGTGAAAGACGCCTTCAGTTTGTGGTTAAACGAGCGCCCGCAAATTGCTGAACTGCTTGCGGAAACCTGCATTGCCAATGCTCATCGCCGTATGCGCGCCAGTAAAAAAGTGGTGCGTAAAAAAGTGGCGTCGGGGCCGGCGCTTCCGGGTAAGTTGACCGATTGCTCGTTGCAAGACTTAAACAAGACCGAAATTTTCTTTGTCGAGGGGGATTCGGCAGGGGGCAGTGCTAAGCAAGCCCGCGATCGTGAGTTTCAGGCCGTAATGCCCTTGCGCGGTAAAATTCTCAACACCTGGGAAGTGTCTGCCGATCAAGTGCTGGCCTCTCAAGAAGTTCACGACATCTCGGTGGCGTTGGGCATTGATCCAGACAACGACAACTTAGACAGTTTGCGCTACGGTAAAATTTGTATTTTGGCCGATGCGGACTCCGATGGTTTGCACATTGCCACCTTGTTGTGCGCCTTGTTTACCCGTCACTTTCGCGCTTTAGTCGAAGCGGGGCACATTTATGTGGCCATGCCGCCACTGTATCGCATTGATTGTGGTAAAGAAGTCTTCTATGCACTTGATGAGCAAGAAAAAGAAGGCATTTTAGATCGCCTCAGTAAGAAAAAAACCAAAATTAATGTCCAGCGCTTTAAAGGTTTGGGTGAGATGAACCCAATGCAATTGCGCGAAACCACCATGGATCCCAATACGCGACGTTTGGTGCAACTGACGGTGGACGATGAACAAGCCACAATGGACATGATGGATATGCTGCTCGGTAAAAAGCGCGCCGATGATCGCCGTGCTTGGTTGCAGCGTTACGGCGATTTAGCAGAGGTATAATATGTCGACGGAAATAACTTACGATGGCGTAGAGCAACTGCCACTGCGCAAATTCACCGAGGATGCTTACCTCAATTATTCGATGTACGTGATTATGGACCGCGCCTTGCCCTACATTGGCGATGGTCTAAAACCGGTACAACGACGAATTATTTACGCGATGTCAGAGTTGGGGTTGTCGGCATCGGCCAAGTACAAAAAGTCGGCGCGTACCGTTGGTGATGTCTTGGGTAAATACCACCCCCACGGTGATTCGGCCTGTTACGAGGCCATGGTGTTGATGGCGCAACCTTTCTCATACCGTTATCCCTTGGTCGATGGCCAAGGTAACTGGGGAGCACCAGACGATCCTAAATCGTTCGCGGCGATGCGTTATACCGAAGCGAAATTGTCAAAATTTGCTGAAGTCTTGCTTGGTGAGCTAGGCCAGGGCACGGTGGAATGGCAGCCTAACTTTGATGGCACCATGAAAGAGCCAGAAATGTTGCCTGCGCGTTTGCCACACATTTTGCTCAATGGCGTGACGGGGATTGCTGTCGGGATGGCGACAGATATTCCGCCTCACAATGTGCGCGAAGTGGCGCAGGCGGCAATCCATTTGATCGACAAGCCCAAGTCGACCCTCGAGGAGGTAATGGGCTTTGTCCAAGGTCCTGATTATCCGACGCAAGCGGAGATCATTTCACCGCCAGCGGATATTGAGAAAATGTATCGCACTGGGCGTGGCAGTATTAAAATGCGCGCAGTGTGGCACAAAGAAGGCGAGGAGATCGTGATTACGGCGATCCCGCATCAGGTGTCAGGCTCAAAGTTACTCGAACAAATTGCTAACCAAATGCGTGCCAAGAAACTGCCGATGGTGGATGATCTGCGCGATGAGTCGGATCACGAAAACCCCACACGTATCGTGATCGTGCCCAAGTCGAAAAAGACCGACAGTGATATGCTGATGAATCACTTGTTTGCCTCCACCGACCTTGAGAAAAACTATCGCGTCAATCTCAATATGATCGGGCTAGACAACCGGCCGCAAGTCAAAGGGTTAACCGAAATCTTACTCGAATGGATCGAATATCGCCGAGCCACGGTACGCCGCCGTTTGCAGTACCGACTCGATAAAGTGATGGCGAGATTACACATTTTAGAAGGTTTGTTGGTTGCCTACCTCAATCTCGATGAAGTGATTGAGATCATCCGCACCGAAGATGATCCCAAAGCGGTCTTAATAGCGCGTTTCGCTCTGTCTGAGATCCAAGCGGATGCCATTCTTGATACCAAGTTGCGCCACTTAGCGAAGTTAGAAGAAATGAAGCTGCGCGGCGAGCAAGATGAACTGGAAAAAGAGCGTGAAAAACTTGAGCAGTTACTCGGCTCTGAGCGCCGTTTAAACACCTTGCTGAAAAAAGAAATCAAAGCCGATGCCGATAAATATGGCGACGACCGCCGTTCGCCGATAGTCGAACGCGCAGAGGCCAAAGCGTTGACCGAACGCGACTTGATCCCGAGTGAACCCGTCACCGTGGTCTTGTCAGATAAAGGTTGGGTTCGCCATGCCAAAGGCCATGAGGTCGATCCCACTGGCTTGAGCTTCAAATCCGGCGATCAGTACTTGTCCCACGCGCGAGGCAAGAGCAATCAGCCGGCTATTTTCTTGGGTAACGATGGGCGCAGCTATGCATTAGAGTCTCATTCACTGCCGTCGGCCCGCAGTCAAGGTGAGCCTATCACTGGCCGTTTGAACATTGCTCAAGGCAGCAGTGTGCGTCATGTCATCATGTCTGAGCCCGAGCAACAGTGGTTGGTGGGCAGTGATGCCGGTTATGGCTTTGTTTGCCTTGCGGACGATTTGGTGTCGAAAAACCGCAATGGTAAGGCACTGGTAACGCTACCCGCGAACGCTGAAGTGATGCTGCCGATGAGCATCAATGACCTCGAAAGCGATGATATTGTTGCGATTACTAATCAGGGGCGAATGCTGATCTTTCCGCTTAAAGATTTGCCAACCCTTAGCAAAGGCAAGGGCAATAAGATCATCAATATTCCAGCTGCGAAATCCAAAGCGCGTGAGGAATTCTTGTCTCACCTCTTTGTCTTGCCGGCGAATGCGCAGCTCACCCTGCACGCAGGTAAGCGAAAATTGGGCCTTAAAGCGAGTGATTTAGAAGGCTATCGCGGTGAACGCGGTCGTCGCGGCGGCTTGTTGCCAAGAGGTTTACAGCGTGTGACGGATGTAGAGATAGATTTAGCGGATGCTGAGCTAGAGTAATCGGCCAGCTGCTTATTCTGTGAGCTTTGATAAACGCCCTGTTTGTGTCATGCAAACAGGGCGTTTTTTTGATTATCGTTTAGCAGAAAGCAGAAAGCAGAAAGCAGAAAGCAGAGAGCAGAGAGGTCGACAATTAATTTTCTGGCAGTTCGCCGATCGTCACCGGTAGGATTAACTCTTTGCCTTGGCGGATCACCGTGACCTTGACCTGTGTCCCTGGGCGCAAATCCGTCACCATATCCATGATCATTTGTCGGCCCTGAATTTTGGTGTCGTTGATGGCAATGATGATGTCTTGCGCTTTAAAGCCTGCTTGGTTGGCGGGGCTATTGGGGTCAACGCCATCGACAATAATTCCCCCTAAGTGATCATCGCCAATCAAGCGGGCGGTGACGGCGTTAATGTCTCGGCCATCAATACCGATATAACCGCGGATCACACGGCCATCAGCAATGATTTTTTGCATGATTTTATTGGCGAGATTATAAGGGATCGCAAATGAAATCCCGTAGGTTTCCATATCGGTGGCTTGTTGAAACGAAGCGGTGTTAATACCGACTAACTCGCCTTTGCTGTTGACAAGCGCGCCGCCTGAGTTGCCCTCGTTGATGGCGGCATCCGTTTGAATAAAGGCTTGGCGACGATCGGCGCTAATCGAAGAGCGTCCTGTGGCAGAAATAATCCCAAACGTAGTGGTTTGGCCGAGGTTATAGGGGTTGCCAATTGCCAGTACCACATCGCCGACTTTCGCTTGTAAATTGGGGTTTAATGGGATGACCGGTAAGTTATCACCGGCGATCAGCAACACGGCGATGTCGGTGCGTTTATCCACCCCGATCAACTGCGCTGCGGCGATACGACCATCTTGCAAAGCGACTACGATTTGATCCGCTTGGGCAATCACGTGGTAATTGGTAATGATGTAGCCTTTTTCACTGACAATGACCCCAGAGCCTAGCCCTTGGGTGAGTAACTGATTGTGATCGCTTTCAGAGTATTTTCGGCTGTAAATGTTGACCACCGCTGGGGCGGCATTGCGTACCGCTTGGTTGTAGGAAACCTGTAATGTACTGATGTCATCTGGCGCTTCAACGGGCTCTGGTAAAGTGATGTCATGCCTTAAATTGGGCATGGCGATCAACAGTATTAGCGCGGTAGCGAGGCCAAGGGCAATGGAACGCAGAAAAAACTTGAACATGAGGTCTCCAACAGGTCTGCCCTTGTGGGCTCGAAGTTTTAGAGAATACCATTACCACGGGAAAGAAGAAAAGGGCAACCTCGAGTTGGTTGCCCTAAAAGTAACGAAATTTCAGCTTATTGGATGACGAGGTAAATCTGACGCTGACCGCGTTGAATATTCAGGGCCAAGACGCCATCGTTGTTTTCAACCACTTTGCGAAAATCGGCGATGTTCTTCACGCGCTGGCGGTTGACACCAATAATGATGTCGCCTTTTTCCAATTGGTAGCGCTGGGCAGGAGAGTCTTTCGCCACATTGGTGACTTTCACCCCTTGGATAGGATCGCTCGAGGTCGTATTGCTTAGCTCTGCCCCTTGTAGCCCTTCGTGCATTTTCGACGCATCGGCCTTGGTGGTGGTCGCTTCGCCTAAGGTGACGTCAAAGGTTCTTTCTTTGCCATCGCGAACAACGCCAATTTCAATTTCTTTGCCAGCGCCTAAGGTCGCAACTTTGGCGCGTAATTCGGCGAAGCTATCAATCGACTTACCGTTGAGTGAGGTAATAATGTCACCGGCTTTTAGCCCGGCTTTGTCGGCCGCACTGTCGGGTACGACTTGGTTGACGAAAGCGCCATGACTGGAATCATAGCCAATTGCATCGGCAAGGGCATTGGTGATCTCTCCGCCTTGGACGCCGAGTAAACCGCGTTTGACTTCACCAAATTGAAGGATTTGATCGGTCAGGTTTTTAACCATGTTCGATGGAATAGCAAAGCCAATACCCACGTTGCCGCCGCTTGGGCCTAAAATGGCGGTGTTGATGCCGATCAGCTCGCCGTTGAGGTTGACCAAAGCGCCACCTGAGTTACCGCTGTTGATCGCCGCATCCGTTTGGATGAAGTTCTCAAAGTTCTCGATGTTGAGGCCACTGCGTCCCAAAGCGGAAACAATACCTGATGTCACGGTTTGACCTAGACCAAATGGATTGCCAATCGCAACGGAAAAGTCACCGACGCGCAACGTATCTGAGTCGGCTATCTTAATCGCGGTGAGGTTTTTGGCTTTTTTGTCTAATTTGACCAGTGCAATATCGGACATTTCGTCGCTGCCGATCACTTCACCGTCGTATTCGCGACCGTCGTGCAGTTGTACCTTGATAGAGTTAGCGCCTTTCACAACGTGGTAGTTGGTGACGATTAAACGCTGTTTGGCATCGATCACAACCCCTGAACCTAAGCCGCGAAACGGGCGCTCTTGAACTTGTTCAGTCGGAAAGTCTGGGCCAAAGAAAAAGCGGAATTGATCAGGGATTTTACTGCGTTCAATCTGTTTGCCTTCAACGGCGATACTCACCACTGCTGGGGTGACTTTCTCCAGCATCGGAGCCAGGCTTGGCATAGCTTGACCGTTGATGTTATTGGGAATCGCTGCTTGGGTGGTGACAGGGGCCAAAGCGGCAGACAAACTCAGAGATAAGGCCGTTAATACAAGTAAAGGTTTTTTCATCCTAACACTCCTCTCAAGGTGGAGCCTATTGCCAGTCTTGGGAATAAGCCAATAATAAACGGGGGCCTAAACCTATTCATATTGGCTGGAGACACTGTTTTCAATAGGCAGTCGAAGATTATGACCCAAGCGTAAAGCAAAAGTTCACTTTACGCTGACAGAGTGCCTTAAACAGTATGATTGATTACGATTTCACTTGAGATGAGGTGTTTGTCTTGTGGTGGTCGTCATCGGACTCTTCACCAGAATAATCTTTTGGTGGCTGATTGACTGGGGCTTCATCAGCGCTGGTTTTTTCTTCACTGCCTGTGGTTGGTGGCGTTTCATCTTGACTTACCTCGGTGGCTTCGTCGTCGCTTGCGCTTGCCTCTGGCGAGGCTTTTCTGTCAAACGGATTGTCTTGCGCAGGTAGGTTTGGCAATAACTCTTTGACGCCAGAGACCATGTGTAGGTGCAATTTGCGCTGCTGCTTTTCAAGGCTGTCGAGCATGTCGGCCGTTTCAGCAAAGTGATCGGCGAGCTCTTGGCGTTGCTGTTCGAGCGCGTATTTAGCGGTTTCTAACTCTTTATTAATGTCTTTTTGTTTGCGGTATTGCGGGCTGGCAACTCGGGTGATGATCACCCCTAAAATGGTTCCTACCAGCAGGCCGATCACGGCGTACATCCAAGGCATAACTGCTCCTTATTATTGATTGTTAACAGTCTGTTTTCTTCAAAGTTACACACAGCGAAAGAGCATGTTACTATGGCTGAAATAGGCGATAAAGCAAAATAACGTAAGCTGTTGTGTGGATCGCACAATGGCGGGTTCGGTCATCTCAATCAGTGATCGGGTCGCGATTCTGGCGTATCGATTCTGGCGTGTCAAAGTGTCTTGGTGTTTTTTCGTGTTTGTATGACAAGCCCAGCGTTATTGTGCTTTGCCTCGGTTAGCAAACTTTTTCATTGGGTGACATGGCGCAATAATGACTCCACTAACACACTATCAGCACGATATCGAACACAATGGTTTCCAAGCCGATGACACGCAACAGCAAGCGGTTGTCGCGTTAGAGCATCTTTACCAGCAAATGATTCATTTTTGGCAACAACCACTACCGCAAAAGCCCAAAGGGGTGAGTCGATTCTGGCGCAAAGCCACACCGGCACCAAAAGCGCCATTGGGATTGTACTTTTGGGGTGGTGTGGGACGCGGAAAAACCTATTTGATGGATGTGTTTTTTGAGTCATTGCCCGGCGATCGAAAAATTCGCGTTCACTTTCACCATTTTATGCAAAAAGTCCATCAAGAACTCGGCCGCTTAAAGGATCAAAGTGACCCTTTATTAATTGTAGCCAAGCGTTTTAAGCAACAAGCCGATATAATTTGTTTTGATGAGTTTTTTGTTTCGGATATTACCGATGCGATGATCTTGGGTACCTTGTTTGAAGCCATGTTTGCCGAAGACATGGTGTTGGTGGCGACCTCCAATATTGAACCGGAAAATTTGTACCGCAACGGCTTGCAGCGGGCGAGGTTTTTGCCGGCGATTGCACTCATAAAGCAGCGTTGCCAAGTCATCAACGTCGACAGTGGCATTGATTATCGCCTGCGCACCTTAGAACAAGCCGAGATTTATCACTGGCCTTTGGATAGCACGGCAAAAAAACAACTCAAGCACACTTTTCAATCGCTCACGCAAATGCCTGTGCCTGAGCAAGGGGCGAGCGTGGCCGTCAATCATCGCGAGCTTGACGTATTAGGCGCCGAAAAAGGGGTCTTAATGGCGACGTTTGCTCAGCTTTGCCAAACGCCGCGCAGTCAAAACGATTACATCGAACTGGCAAAACGCTATCACACGGTCTTGCTTGCTGAGGTGATGGTCATGGACGAAAAAATCGATGACGCCGCTCGACGTTTCATTGCTCTGGTGGACGAGTTTTACGAATGCAACGTGGCCTTGGTCATGTCGGCACAAGTGGAATTAACGCAGTTGTATCGCGGAGAGCGATTGGCGTTTGAGTTTCAGCGCTGTCAATCTAGGCTCATTGAAATGCAAAGCAAAGATTACTTACATCAAGGGCATTTACACAGCCAATCGTGATTCACTCCGCGCTTTATTGCGACAGAGATTTTTGGAAACCGGCAGAAAAAAAGATTTTTTCGCAAAAAAAGATGATTTTTTCTGCGCACTTCTCTATAATCCTGCGACCCACCGTTACTGCAGGCTGGTTTTTATAACCATGCCGAGAGTGCCAACCACTCGAAGGGGTGATGAATGGGCTCTTAGACAGTGGGAGCATAAGAGCTCCTTTAAGTGTAAAATTTAACAAACGGGTTATTATTAGCATGAAAACTTTCGTTGCTAAACCAGAAACTGTAAAACGCGACTGGTATGTTGTAGACGCAGAAGGTAAAACTCTTGGTCGTCTAGCAAGTGAAATTGCATCTCGCCTACGTGGCAAACACAAAGCAGAATACACTCCTCACGTTGACACTGGCGATTACATCGTTGTTGTAAACGCAGAGAAAGTAGCTGTAACTGGTAACAAAGCGAAAAACAAAGTGTACTACCGTCACACTGAGTTCCCAGGTGGCCTAAAATCAATGACTTTTGAAAAGTTAATTGATCACAAGCCTGAGATGGCTCTTGAGCTTGCAATCAAAGGTATGTTACCACGTGGTCCTCTTGGCCGTGCTATGTACCGTAAGCTAAAAGTTTACGCGGGCGCTGAGCACAACCATGTTGCTCAACAACCTAAAGTACTAGACATCTAATTGGGGATTTCGAAAATGGCAGAGAATCAATACTACGGCACTGGCCGTCGCAAAAGCTCAGCTGCACGTGTTTTCAT